>CANRHT010000042.1 GCA_947630465.1 uncultured Pseudomonadaceae bacterium | reverse complement strand
TGGCTGGTTAAGTAGTTGCCGATACCAAAGGTGGCGGTACAGATACAGCATATAAAATGGCGGTTGGTTTACAAGCAAACCAATATGTTGCTTTAGAAATGCAATATATTGATCTTGGTGAAGGCAAAGATAAGGTTTACGGCACAGTAGATGGCTCAGATTTTAGTGGGAAGGTTGCCCTTGACACCAAAGGTTTTGGTGCAAATCTAGTTGGAACACTACCACTGGATGACTTTAAGTTGTTTGGTAAGGTGGGTTACCACCGTTTAGAAACTAAGGGTACTGCTAAAGTCACAGTTACAGATGGTGTTAATACCGTCTCTGGTAAAGGTAAAGCAAAAACCAATGAATGGGTGCCATCATTCGGTGTTGGCGCTTCCTACGCATTCACTCCAGCAATTGAAGTTGTTGCTGAGTATGAGCGTTACAAAAAAGTTGCTGACTCTTATGATGTAGATTTGGCCTCAGTTGGCCTACGCTACAACTTCTAAGTGACTCACACACCTAGCTTCGCCTGATGCTAGGTGTGTTATTGCTTTAAGGCTGCACCACCAAGTTGTTAAACAACAAGTCATCCACTAAAGCCTCCCCTTCTTCCTGTACCAGCGCTTGGCGAACTTGTGCCAGAGCTGCTTTTCTGACTCTTTCTTTACCCTCAAACTCATTCATATCTTCATCTGTTTGCTGAGCAAAGAGCTGAATCAATTGATCGCGAATCAGCGGCTCGTGGTATTCCACTCGTGCTACATTCTCGCCTTTTACCCGCAAGGCAATATCCGCTTTATAGTATTTTAAACGCACGCCTGCGCCGTAGTTACCGACAATGGCGGGTGTTAAATTGACATAAGCCGTGGTTGGCGCAGCGGGCGCATCGTCTTGAGCCTGCACTACCGTGCTCAGTGATAAAGCTAATAATAATGTAGATAAAAATTTCACGGTCAGTGCTCCAAGGCATAAAATTGATCCATGTTTGATCAGCATGGAGATCAGTCGTCGAGTGCTGCAGTGTAAGTTATTTTTGCAGTGTCGTCTTGATGGTATAAAAGTGTTGGTAAGAAGGCTGCTTTACTGCGTACTTGCACATTGATAGTAGAGCTTAATCATGACAACCCTGTACAGTGTGGTGGCATAGAGAGGTGAAGAGTTGTGATGACATCCATAGAAGAACTTGATGCCGTGCGTTTGCATTGTAAAAGCATGGTGAAAAAACGCGCTTTGGCCTCCAGCGGTATGGTGCTGGTGCCGCTGCCGGGTGTTGATATCGCCGCTGATGTGGGGTTACTTTTAGAGCTCTTACCGGCGATTAACCGCCAGTTTGGTTTAACGCCCGAGCAAATTAATCGCCTCGATCCGCAGTTTAAAAGCTTCTTGTATGGAGTGATTAAAACCACGGGTACTCGCGTCATCGGACAACTGGTCACCAAACAAGTGGTGCTGTTGTTATTGCAGAAAGTTGGCTTGCGCTTAACGGCTAAGCAAGCGCTTAAATTTATTCCTTTTGCCGGTCAAGCGGCAGCAGCGGCGCTGAGTGGTAGCGCGATGCTATTGATTGGTCATGCACACATTGAAGAGTGCTACGCCATTGCAAAAAAAGGCTTTGAATATCAAGCTTTACCACAGAATATTGAATCAATAGAGTAAAGCGGTCTGCTGGGTGTTATCAGTTTTGCGCGAAAGACCCCGTACTTTTAGTACGGGGATTTGGTGTTGCAGCTTAAACCTATCTGTTGGCTCTTTAGGCTTGAGGCGGTTTGCTATGCTCGAGCACGTGCTCGGCCAGCTTCATGCCGGTTTCAGTAAAGGTTTTATGAATAAAGTCAGCCCCCGCCTCACGAATGCTATCGGCATCCTCAGGGTATAAGCAGTGGCTGATAATGGTGCCTTTAAAACCACTTTCGCGCAGTTTTTGTGCCGCTAAGGTTTTGGCTTCTAAATCATTCGCCGCTAAAATGACATACTTTAAATGCGGTGCACGCAGACGTTTCCAAAACACTGAGTCTTCTGCATCAGCAAATAAGCTGTTAATTTTCTCATCCGCTTGTTGTTCGATTTTAATCGGATCCGAGTCAATACCCAGCACAGAAAAGCCTTGATGTTGCAGTGCGTCATAGGCGGCCATACCGGTGCGACCCATACCCACAATCAAAACCTCGTCATTGATATACAGGGGCTGTTCGTCGGGATGAAAACCTTTACGCTCACATAAAATCAGGTACTTGCTGAGCTTGTCATAGAGTCGATGCGCAAAACGATTCAGTGGCGCTGACAGTACAAAGGAAAAAGCCACAGTTAACGCCAGTGGAATAATCCATTCAGGAATGGCAATACTGGCGACAATCAAGCCAAATTCACTGTAGTTGGTCAGGCTTAAGCTGGTTAAAAAGGCACTGCGTGCGCGCAGTTTAAACAGCACTAATAGAGCAAAAAACAAGACACCTTTGAGTGGTAAAGCGATCGCCAGTACTAAGGCAAAAATGACCGCCTGCTGGTCAGGTAAGCCACCAATACCAATTTGCAAAAAGAAACCCACCAAGAAGATTTCTTTAATGCTCCACAGCGCTTTTGAGAGTTCGCTGGAACGTGGGTGGTTCGCCAGTAAAGCACCAAAGGCTAATGCACCGAGTTCAGAACTGAGACCAATTTGCTCAAAGCCATAACCGCCGACCACCAGCGCGAGCAGTAAGCCTAATAAAACCAACAGTTCTTCGTGGCCGCTGTAATCCACGAGGCGATAAATCAGTGGGCGCAATAAGGGGATGCCAAACACCACCAGCGCCCACATGGAAGGCGTTTGCCCGCTGGCAATGCTCATCACACATAACGCAATTAAGTCTTGTACAACCAAGATACCAATGGCAACTCGGCCGTGAAATGCACGCAGTTCGCGTTTGCCTTCCAGCACTTTGGCGGCCAGTACGGTGCTGGAAAAAGACAGCGCAATCGCCAGCATAGTGGCGGTGTACCAGCTGATATCTAAGAAGAAAACAAAGCCTGGAGCGAATACCGCAGTGCTGATAAAAAAGTGCAGCAAGCCGCCGCCCATCACTTCTGGGCGCGCTAAGCTTTTGACTTTGAGTTTTAAACCGACCGTAAATAACAACAGCAGCACGCCAAGGTGGGCGATATGTTGTAGAGCGCTGGTGCTATCAACGCTTAAACCTAAGTAATCTGCCGACGCAGCAATGGAGAAACCTGCTGCTAGGTAGCCAATTAAAGGTGGCAAGCCAAACAGGCGTACGCCAATGCCTAGACTAAAGGCAAAAACAATCCATACGGCTTCGATCACAGCGGTTCCTAAGTCAGTCTTGGTGTGTGGCGTACTTTAACAAACAACCGCCGCAAGCTTGGCATAATTTACCAACGTCAGCGGTTGTTGTGGAGTGCTGCTGATGAAAGTGTGAGCTTATTGCTGGCTGATTATCTGTTGTGCAGCATGCTGGCCACTGCGCCATGCGCTATAAACATCACCTGTGCCACACCAGTCACCGGCTAAATAAAGACCACGTTGTGCATCCGCTAACAAGGTTGACGGCTGGGTTAATGCACCTAAACCATAGCGCCAACGGTGGGCGAAAACGCTATCGGCCACGGGTAGCGGCTCGCTCAGTACGCTGGCTAAGGATGCGCTTAAGTCGGCAATCACTTGCTCACGTTCGTTTTCAAGATGCGCACTGCTCCAACTGTCAGTTGCACGCAACATCAGCGTTTGCATGGGGTGATCGTCTGACAGTGGTGTGAGGGTGACTTGCGCAATAGCGTCGTTATGCAATTGATCGATAGGCTGTTTGAGATGCACAGGCTGCTTAAAGCCCAGCGCCACCATCCAAATCGGTTGCATCACCACTGAGCCCGCTTGTCCTGCCAGTTCAGGCGCGCAGGGTTCTAATAGCGTTTCAGCTTGAGGTGCGGGAATTGCCACCACCAATTGCTTAAAAGGACCGTGCACATGCTGGTGTTGATCATGTAAAGACCAACCGTTGTCGTCATGGCTGAGAGTGCGAATTTCGCAGGCAAAATGGGTATTAATATGACCTAATAGGTTACGTGTTAAGGCACTCATGTAGGGCGCGCCTGTCCACAGTGTTGGGTCTGCAGCCAAACCCTCGACCCAGCCTGACTGCTGCCAGTTTTCCAGTTCCTGCAGGAACTGCGCATCATCAGTGCTAAAAGCTTGTGCACCTAAATTAACACGCCCCATATCACTACGTTTACTGGCTAAACGACCACCGCTGCCACGGCTTTTTTCAAAGACTTGTACATTATAGCCGGCTGCTGTGAGGCTGCGTGCTGCAGTGATTCCGGCAAGACCGGCACCGATAACGGCAATTTTAGAAGACGACATAAGTGTTCCTTGCAGGCAAATGGGTTCACAGGAGGATTGAATCTGTGCGTATAACAAATACTTATACGAATGTTTAACGATTGTACAAGTATTCGGGGCGGTTCTATAGTTTAATAAGTACTCGAGCATTTTAGTGCTCAGTTAGATCATGTGCCAGTGCTTGGCAGCGTCAACCGTGCAGCATGTCGAGGAGAATCAGCGATGCGTATTTTAATAACCGGCGGTACCGGATTGATTGGTCGCAGCTTGTGCCAGTTTTGGTTGGCGCAGGGGCATGAGCTCTATGTCTGGAGCCGCACTCCAGAGCAGGTGAAAAAGCTGTGCGGTGCTGCAGTGCATGCTGTGGCGGATTTAAGCGAACTCAACGCTGTCGCCTTGGATGCGGTGATTAATTTAGCTGGCGCACCCATTGCTGATCGGCCTTGGACACAGGCGCGCCGAGCGTTACTGCGCGACAGCCGTATTGCTTTAACTGAGCGCTTGGTCAGTTGGATGGCTGAGTTAGAGCATAAGCCACCACTGCTGATTTCAGGCTCGGCGGTGGGTTGGTATGGCGATGGTGGCGAGCAGATCATCACTGAAAGCAGCCCGGTGCAACAGCCTGATTTTGCCACGCAGTTGTGCGCCGATTGGGAAGCCGCGGCGCAAGCTGCAGAGCCATTGGGTGTGCGCGTTGTGTTGGTACGCACCGGATTGGTGCTGACTGCTAAAGGTGGGTTTTTATCGCGTCTGATGCCGCTATTTAAACTGGGTTTGGGCGGTAAACAAGGCAGCGGTCAGCAATGGATGCCATGGGTGCACCTCGATGATGAAGTGGCCTTGATTGATTACTTGTTGCACCAGCCTGATGCGCGCGGTGCCTACAATGCCTGTGCCCCCCAGCCTGTACGCAACCAAGATTTTGCCAAAGCCTTAGGCAAGCATGTGCAGCGTCCAGCCATTATGGCCGCGCCGGGTTTTGTGTTGAAATTAGTCCTGGGTGACATGGCGGGTTTATTACTGGGTGGACAGCATATTCAGCCTGAGCGTACCGCGCAGATTGGTTTTGAGTTTCGCTACCCTGATCTTGAGTCGGCATTGGCTGCGCTCTAATAGCGGCAATCTTGCGCCTCGGTTGTTTACCCGACTGTTAAGTGAGCGGGTCTGCTGATTCAGTGATCAACAGACCCGTTCGCTTGCGTTGAGTACAGTCCTTAGTGTGACGTACCTTCGGCAAACTCGATTTTATTGCCCACGTTATATTTACCCGACGGCTTATTCATCGGGATACGTTTTACTTCTTTCAGGGTTTTCGCATCGTAAACGATCAGAGCACCTTCGGTATCCCAAACACTGAGAATCAGATGGCTGCCATCGTTGGTAAACTCAACGTGGGCGGCGTTTTTGCCTGGCATGGGGCGCAAGGTGTGAGCAATTTCTAGCGTTTGTTTATCAATTAAATGCACCACTTCTTGGTTGGGACCAAAAAACACATCAGTCCACGCATATTTAGAATTGGCATGACTGCGCATAAAGAAACCGGGGCCTTCAGTGGGGATTTCTTTAATCAGCTGCCAGGTTTTGAGATCCAAGACCGAAATTAATCCTTGGCTGATATTGGGTGTAGCAAATACCCAGTCCCCGCCACGTTTCCAATAGATTCCTGAACCCAAATGCGGCATACCCGGCAGCGGGATGTCTGTGATGGATTTGCCGCTGTCGAGATCAATCACCTGCCCACCTTTGGCTTTGCGTGATGTGGCTAACAGGTAGCGATAATCAGGGGTAAAGGAAAAGTCATCCAGTGCATCTTGGGCAATGATGCGGCGCGGCACAAAGTCTGGCGTGCCGGCATAAGACAGCTCCCACGCTTCGTTGGTATCTTTAAGGGCAACAACAAAACTATCACGTGGCGGTGCGGTATACACAGCGCTAACGCGTGATGCCGTACCATCGCTGCCAATGGTATCCATGCTTTTTACCAATGACAGATCATCAGCATTGAGTAGCACCAAAGTGCCCGGCAGATAGTTGCCCGCCAGCACCCAGCGGCCATTATTGCTGACGGCTAAATTGCGTGTGTTTAGACCCACACGAGTTTCGGCAATCATGGTCAAGTTATGCAAGTCGTATTTACTGACCCAGCCATCGCGTGAGGCAAAGTACACATAGCGGCCATCCGGCGAAAACTTCGGTCCACCATGTAAGGCAAAATGCGATTGAAAACGCGCAACAGACTCAAACGTATCGCCATCTAAAATAGTGACGTGGTGCGTACCCGCTTCCACTACGACAAATAAATTAAGCGGATCGGCATTGTGCTGTGGCGTATCCGCGAGGGTGCTGGTGTCGACGAGCAGGCGATGGCTGGCGCTGGTATCGCTGTCAGTCCAAGCTGGTGGGTTATCGATGGGTGTGTACAAAAAATCGACCATACTGTCGATTTCTGCAGGGCTTAAAATATCTTTATAGGCGGCCATTTGGCTGGCAGGACGCCCTTCACTTATGGCTTTACTGGCTTCGGGTTTTTTAAGACGACCTAGGCTTTCAGGCAATAATGCTGGGCCAGCACCACCAATGCGCTGCGTACCATGGCAGACACTGCAATGCTGGTTATACAGCTGTTCAGTGGCTTGTAATTCAGCGGTTTGCGCCGCCAGTGCGCTGCCAGTGAAACCCAGTAAGGCAACAAGACTGGAGACTGTGCTCATTCGACTTAAAGGCATACAGCCTCCAAATTCTCATGTACGGGCTGACTGATCACTGCAGGATAGCTGATGTTTTTATCAGCGAATAAACCCACCACCTGACCGATAACGGTCAAAGTCGGCGGTGTTAATTCAGCGTTATCCGCCATGCTTTGTAATTGCGCTAAAGTGCCGCGCACCACTTGTTGATTGGTATAAGTGCCGTTGCCAATTAAAGCAGCAGGCGTGTCAGCTGCTAAACCCGCTTGTATCAGCTCCTTGGAGATTTCTTCTAGGCTGGCCAATCCCATATAAAACACTAAGGTTTTTTTCGGATCAGCTAAGCTGGCCCAAGGCAAATGCAGTTCGCCGTCTTCTTGCAAATGTCCGGTAATAAACTGACATGACTGCGCGACACCCCGATGGGTCAACGGAATACCGGCATAGGCGGTACAGCCGGAAGCAGCGGTAATGCCGGGCACGACTTGGCAGCTGATATGGCGCTGCAACAAAAAGTCGAGCTCTTCAGAGCCGCGGCCAAAAATAAACGGATCACCGCCCTTGAGGCGCGCGACACGCAGACCTTGCTCAGCTAAGTCTGCTAGCAGTTGATTGATCTGCGCTTGCGGTAAGCTGTGATTACCGCTGGATTTACCGACGAAACGGCGCGCACACGACTCAGGTAGCAGCGCTATTAATTCTGGGTTGACGAGGCGGTCATACACCACAACATCCGCTTGCTGTAACAAGCTCCACGCACGCAATGTCAGTAGGCTAGGATCGCCTGGACCCGCACCAATAAGAGCCACTTCACCGGGTGCAAAAGCAGCCTGTAAAGCAGCGGGAAGAGCGGTTGTCTGATCCATGTCAGCTCCAAAGTGACTTCAGGTCACAGTAATAAAATCATCACCCAGCTGTGACAGCTCTAGAGTGCGACGCACTTAATTTCAGGTAAAGCGGTGACGCCAATTTCTTCATCAGTTAAATAACAGCCAGGATCTTCTGCCCACAAGTCACCGCCCGCCCATGCGCGGGTACGGGTATTACCATTGCAGATGCTTAACCACTGGCATTCGCCACAACGGCCTTTGACTTGGCGTGGATGTTGGCGTAATTGCAGCAGTAATGGATCGGGGTTATTGAGCCAGATATCTGAGAAGTTTTGTGTGCGTACATTGCCTAAGGTGTGTTGTTGCCAGTAGGTATCAGGGTGTACGTCACCGAGGTTATCAATGTTAGCAACGCCTGCGCCCGAGGCGTTACCACCCCAAGCACGCAGCATATCTTCTAATTGCTGGCGGTGCTGCGGCACATTACGCTCAGCCCACTGCAGCAATAAAATCGCATCGGCATCGTTATTGCCGCTGACAAAATCGGTTTCAATCCCTTGTTGCACATCATCCCACGCACGGTCAAAAATTTGATCCATGGCATCACGAGTCATTTGCCAGTGCGCATCGATTTTGCTGCTGCGTTTACCGCGTCCACTGTAATTCAGGTGCGATAAATAGTATTTCTGCACATCGTATTCACGCATCAGCTCAAGTAAAGCAGGCAGCTGCATATGGTTGTGCATGGTCAAAGTGGTACGCAGGCCGACACGAATATCACGCTGACGGCAGAGCTCTACGGCATGCATCGAGGCGGCAAAGCCACCTTTCATTTGTCTAAATTCATCGTGAATTTCTGGCAAACCATCAATACTGATGCCGACATAATCAAACTCAGCAGCAGCGATTTGCTCAATATTGCTTTCGTTAATTAAGGTGCCGTTGGTGGAGAGGGCAACATAAAAGCCGTACTGACGCGCGCGCTCCGCCAATTGGAAAATATCTGGACGCATCAATGGTTCACCGCCACTGAGGACTAACACTTTGACGCCTGCCGCGTGCAGCTGATCGATCACATCCAGCGCTTCGGCGGTATCGAGTTCGCCTTTAAAATCGATATCCGCAGACGTGGAATAGCAGTGTTTGCAAGTCAAGTTGCAGCGGCGCAACACGTTCCAGATCACGACTGGCGCACGGGTGCTACCGGGTTTGGCGGCGCGTGGAGCGGGGCTTTGCCCAGCGATGGCTCGCAGATAAGTACTGATTCTTAGCATGTTTACTTCTCCTGACGCTGAGCGGCCAGTCGTAAACCGGTTTTTTTCAGAATACGACTACTGACCAGCATCGTATCAGCGCGACAGGCATCACCGAGTTGATCACGAATAAGATTTCGTTCGTATTCTATTTGCTCGGCATTCATGCCATGCACCATGGCAAATAAATTATAGCGCCAGCCTTCTAAACGCGGCCGCCGGTAACAATGGCTGACAAAGTGGAGGTTGCCAACGATCTGGCCTAAGCGGTCGATCTGCGCATCATCCACATCCCACACTGTCATGCCATTAAAGGTATAACCCAGACGATAATGATTAGGCACCGCCGCAATGCGACGAATCGCGCCACTGTCTTGTAAGCGCTGTAATAAGGCCAACGTGTCATCGACGCTGAGCTGCATCCGCTCAGCCATCCACGCCCAAGGGTCAGCCACTAAAGGCATACCGGCTTCGGTCAGAGTAATCAGCTGTTGTGCAAGCTCTTGATCAGAGCGGGAAGTGGAGGCCGACATGATAGGTCTTCTCCTTAGGTAAGTTGAGCACCGACAAACCGGTCAGTGCTTCAATTTCAGCGATGCTCTGGGTAATGCCTTCGGGCGTTGGGCAGGCCAAGACAAACCACATATTAAAGTCATGTTCGCGGCGGTAATTGTGCGCCACAGCAGGAATATCGTTGAGCAGTTCGGTGACTTCATCAAAGCGTTCTTCGGGAACGGTCATGGCTGCCAAGGTAAAAGCGCCGCCCAGTTGCTCGATATCAAACATCGGGCCAAAACGGGTTAAGGTGCCGTCATCCAATAATTCTTGCAGGCGTTGCCGAATGCGCTCGGCGCTGCACTCGAGTTCTGTGGCGAGTTCGCCCCAAGGATCACGCACCAATGGCAAACCATGCTGCAACCTGTTGAGCAGGCGACGATCAAATTCATCCATTAGAGTGTTCCTGTTTGGTTGTAACGCCCGCCACGCTGCTTAAAAGCACGGGTGCTAAACAGCATATGGTGTGGACGTTCATGTAAATTATGCTCGGCTAACAACTCTGCCACATGCGCTTCAACCGCCTGACGGTCGCGGCCATGCACCATGCAAAATAGGTTATACGGCCAGCCGGGACGACGTGGACGGCGATAACACAGATTGACTCCCGGCGCTTCACCCAGTGCTTGACCCACCTGATGTACACGCTCGTCTTCAATATCCATTACCAACATCACATTGGCAGTAATACCTAAAGCGCGGTGCTTCACCACAATGCCAAAGCGACGAAATAAACCCTGTTGATCCAAGCCCTGTACATGCTCGATTACGGCTTGCTCGGTGCTATTGATCTGCTCAGCAAACACTTGGTAAGGGCGTGCGGTGAGCGGTAAGCCGTTCTCTAATAAACGGCGCAGTTGCTGTTGTTGCTCAAGCGATAAGCTGTTGTTCATGAGGGCACCTGCGAGTCTTTACCCAGCGCAAAGCCTAAATTGATTTGATAGGCGGTGAGCATGGGTAAATCTAAAGGCGTCAGGCCAGTGATCTGTTCGATTTTGCTTAAGGTTTGATCAAGATGCTCACGGCTGGGACCGGTGAGCACAAACCAAAGATTCCAGTCATGCTCACGCAGGTAGTTGTGATTCACTTCATCAAAGGCATTAATTTGCGCGGCCACTTCTTCAATACGCGCCTCAGGTACGGCTAAAGCGACTAAGGTGCTGGCACCGGCAAGGCTGTGTTCAAATACCGGTCCCACACGCGATAACGCTTGGCGTTGTTTAAGTTGCTCAAGGCGCTGAAAAATATCCTCTTCAGTGCAGCCCAGTTCATCCGCCATGGCTTGATAAGGGCGCGCGCAAATCGGTAGATCATGCTGGAAGCGATCGAGCATGCGTAAACACAGATCATCCATTGTGCAACTCCTATAGACCGATGCGGTGCGCTCGGTCACTGAAGAAGATACCGCTGGGGTTATCCGCAGGCAGAGTGTGCAGTTTCTTTAAGGTGGCGGTATCCCATACTTGGACTTCACCTTTATCACGTACGGATATCCACACATGCTCACCACGTGGGGTGAATTCCATATGCAACACGCCGGGGCCGGGCTCTAAGGTTGCAAGAATTTCATGGGTTTCGCTATCCAGCACTTGTACATACTGGTTGTCGGGGAAGGCAAAGTTGACCCAGATTTGTTTAGCATCGGGGCGCGCCATGACAAACACCGGCTGCCCTACTACATCAATACTGCCCGACTGCTGCCACGTTTTGGTATCCATGACGAGGACTTGATGACGACCCACGGCGGGTACGAAAGCGCTATCACCCGCCACTGTCCAGCCTTCAAGATGCGGCATTTTATACACGGGAAGCTTTTCTTCACCACGACCGTAGTTGTCGAGGATGCGTTTCACCCCGTGTTCTGGATGCCATAAATCCAGCAGAGCCATGCCGTCCTCGCCAAACAAACCAGCAATATAGTAGCGGCCATCGGGGGTCAACATGGAATCGTAAGGTTGGTTACCAATGTTGGTAAAACGTGTGATCTCCGGAGTGTCGCTTTTGCTGAAATCGGCAATCCAAATTTCACCAGTATCAAACAAGCTGACTAAGAATTTTTGTCCGGGTGCATCCACCATGCCCACCACACGAGAACCGCGGCTGCCATCGGCAACAGTGGTGGCTGGAATATCCGCAATCAGTTCTAAAGAGTCAGCAGAAAAAACTTTTACGCCGCCGGGCTCGTAGTTACCTACGGCAATTAAGCGGCCGTCTTGGCTGATAGCGCCGCCAATACTGTTGCCGCCTTGGATAATACGTTTAGCAATTGTGGCGGTGAGCAAATCGACTTTGGTTAAGCCGCCATCACGGCCAAACACATAAGCAAAGCGTGCGTCGCGGGAAAATACCACTGAGGCATGGGATAAATCACCTAAGCCTTCCACGCGAGCCAGTGTTGTATTGTGGCTGTGTTCGACGATTTGTACGCTCCCTGCCGCACGCTCAATGACGATGCCTAAATCACCCGTACCGCGCAATGGATTGCTGGGTTGGCTGACACAAGCGCTTAATACACCGGCTAAAAAAACAGTACCAATGCGACCTATCATGGGGTAACTCCTTGTAGCAGGCGATCAATCATCCAAGTGGCTTCTTGCTCATTGAGGATAGCGCTCCAGGGCGGCATGGCCGTACCGGGGCGGCCAAACATTACCGTGGCAATTAGACTTTCACGTGGTTTGTCAGCAAGCAGTTGCGGGGTGAGAGCGGGGCCTAAGCCACCGGTCATGCGTAGACCATGGCAGGAGCCGCAGTCCTGAATCAGTAGATGTTCAAGTGTCGCTTGGCGCTCATC
>CANRHT010000041.1 GCA_947630465.1 uncultured Pseudomonadaceae bacterium | reverse complement strand
CCAGACCTGCTGTCGGAGCAGTCACCCCAAGATCAACAAAGGTATTCTCAGAACCACCTAAACCACCATTGGCAGCCCAGTTATTATTACTTCTTCTTTTAAAACTACCATCCCAACGCACGCCAAGGCTTTTGCTGTAGTCAACGTTAGCTTCAACAATACGCGCTTCAATCATCACCTGACGCACAGGAATATCCAGCTGCGCAACGACACGACGTAACTCATCCAGCTTTTCTTGTGTCTGATACGCAATGATACTGTTGGTGCGGTCATCCACCGTGACAGAACCACGCACATCACTCTGATCACTGGTCACGGACTGGAACAGTGCTGCAATCTGTGACGCTTTCGCATAATTCACTTGAATCAGTTCACGGCGTAATGGCGCCAGCTCAGCAATTTGCTTCTGTGCTTCCATCTCTTGACGTTCGCGTGCTGCAATTTCATCAGCAGGCGCAACTAGCAGTACGTTACCGATTTTACGCTTATCCAAACCTTTGGTTTTCAATACCAAATCCAAAGCCTGATCCCAAGGTACATTCTGTAAGCGTAAAGTGATATTGCCCTGCACAGTGTCACTGGCGACTAAGTTTAAGTCGGTAAAGTCAGCAATCAACTGCAGTACTGAACGCACATCAATGTCTTGGAAGTTTAACGACAGCTTCTCACCCGTATAAGCAAAACGCTCGGCATTACGCTTCTCAATTTGCTCTTCAGTCACAGGTTTAACACTGATCGTGAGTTTGTCATCGGTTTGGTAGGCTAAGTAGTCGTACACACCGGTTGGTTCAATAACAATAGATACCTTACCGCCTGACTCACTGGCACTGACAAACTGCACAGGTGTGGCAAAATCTTTTACGTCTAAGCGCACACGCAATGCTTCAGGTAACGCCGACTTAGCAAAGGTTAAACGGATTTTACCGCCCTGATCTTGAATGTCAGGTGTACTACTTGGATCATCTAAAGCGATAACAACATTACCTTCACCTTGATCGCCACGCTGGAAATCAATGTTACTAATGCCCGCTTTTTTTGCCACGTAAGGCTTAACAATCGGCGTATTGGGTACGGGTGCAGAAGCGGCTACACCGTCTCCGACCACCACATACAAGAAGTTACCTTCTGCACGCGTGTTATAAGCAGATAAGGTACTCATATTAATGATTAAACGAGTACGGTCTTGCGCTTCAATAATGTTGATACTGCGTGCATTTCCAGAACCAAGCTCACGGTTTTTTGCACCCAGTTTATTTTTAACGCCGGGCAAATCTAAAGCGATACGCGCGGGCTGCTCAATGGTGTAACCACGCGGTGCAGTAATGGCTTCATCAAAACCTAATTTCAACTCAATTTTATCGCCTGGTAGCGTGGCTACATTGAGCGACTCTAAATTAGCGGCTAGCAGAGCTGGCGATAGCGCCGCTGCTAGTAATGTCATACCGATCCGAGATAATTTTGTTTTCATGTTCAATTCCGTTGTGCTTTCAAATAGTCAGTTGTTATGAGCAGCCCACTCAAGAGCGTTCCTGCAAAGCCAGAGTTCTTGGCCGCTCTAACCAGCCACCATCTCCATCCGATACAATTTCAATAATCTCTACACCTGCAGCAGTAATAGCTACAACACGCCCGTGGTTACCACCTAGATAATCACCCATGCGTATCCGGTGTACACCATCGCCACCACGAATTAGAGCATACACACCTGCTTCATTCGACAGCGTGCCCACCATCACAAAACTTTCAATGTTAAAGCCTTCCAGAAACTGCTTTACACGTGTTTCATCAGGCTGCACATCGGCATTGCCTTTCTGCTGGCTGACAAAGTCTATTTTAACTGGCGGCTGAAAAGGACTGCGCAAAGCGGCGGCAACATAAGTAAAAGGCTCGTAAATAACCTCTTTAGGCATAGGTTCAATAGCACCTTTAGGGCGTGCGCGCACTTCATCCATAAAAGTTTGCAGATCAGCAAAACTCCCCGAGGAGTCACATCCCACTAAGCCTAAAGATAAAACAGCAGCAACTATATAATGTGAGCGCTTCATTTCTTCGCTCCTTTATCATTGTAGCGATAGGTTTTAACTAAAATATTCATCGCTAATTTAGAGCTGTTACCAGCCACCACAGGTTTAATAGAGAAGTCATGCAATGTCACGATCCGCGGCATACTGGCCACCGCACTCACAAATGTTGCCAGATCGTGGTAAGTGCCAAACACTTTCACCTGAATCGGTAATTCAATATAAAAAGGCTGGGTCAGTTCAGGTAAGAGCTTAATTTCCTCAAACTCTAGACCCGAGTTAAGTCCGGCGCTGGTGATATCTTCAAGCAAGCCAGGCACTTCAGTGTCACTGGGCAGTTGACGCAATAAAGCTTCAAACGAAGCTTCCATCAACTGCATTTGCTCTTTATATTCTTCAAGGTTAGCTGCTTGACGCACCTTAAGGGTAAATTCCTCTTTTAAGGTCACTTCCTGTTGTTTATTGCGATCCAACGACTCTTGCAAGTCAGTTAAATGCATAAAATAACCCAAGGCCAATACAGCTACAAAGAGAATAATACAGGCTAAAGCACGTACCGCTGCAGGCCAAGAACCTATGTTATTTAGATCCAGCTCGGCAAAGTCGATTTTGCCTAAGCTTTTAAAGGAGTCCACTACACTCATTGCTGTGCTCCTTGCTTATTTTCATCACTGGGCACTGTTTGCTGTACCGTCAGTCTAAAACTATTGGCCTGCTCAAGCTTGTCAGCACTCACAGCCTTAACCTCTGTCAGGTTTGGCGCAGTCAACCAGTCTGAACCATCTTGATTACGCATCAAACTTGAGACCAGATTGTTTGACTCAGCGGCACCGTCAATCGAGATCGACTGTCCAACCATTTTCACATCGGTGAAATACACACCGTCGGGCAGGGTTCTTACCAGCTGATCAAACACACGTGCAGCAATAGGGCGATTACCTTGCAAGTCCTGAATAATTTTCATCCGCTCAACCAATTGCTGTCGACGCGTTTTCAGCTCACTGATTTCTTTAATACGCGAATCAAGCGCAGAAATCTCTTTGCTAATAAATGCATTACGAGCATTTTGCTGTTCAATTTGATTATTTAAGTACTGATCGCCTAAAAAAACCAAACCGCCAGCAACAATTAACACTCCAACCAGAGTGACTAAAAACTGTTGCTTGCGCTCTTCGCGTAACTGTTCACGCCAGGGAAGTAAGTTGATGCGTGCCATCAGTCAAAACTCCTCATTGCTAAACCACAGGCAATCATCAAAGACGGTGCATCACTGGACAGCGCTCCTGCACTGACTTGACTGCTTAATGTCATATTGGCAAAAGGGTTAGCGATAACTGTCCGCGTACCAATTTTTTGCTGTACCAGTGCATCAAGCCCCGTAATGGATGCCGTACCACCGGCTAAAACAATATAGTCGACATCACTGTACTGCCCCGCTGCAAAAAAGAACTGCAAAGAGCGGGACACTTGTTGCACCACGGTATCTTTAAACGGATTCAATACTTCACTTTCGTAGTCATCCGGCAAACCGCCTTGTTTCTTGGCAAGACCGGCTTCTTCTACTGAGAGCCCGTAACGTCGCTGAATCTCTTCAGTCAGCTGTTTTCCACCGAAAATTTGTTCTCGCGTGTAAATGATTTTACCGTTATGCAACACACTGAGCGTCATCATCGTTGCGCCAATATCGACCACAGCCACGGTTAAGTCATCTTCAGCATGACCCAACTGCTCAGTCAGCAATTCATAAGCACGCTCTAAGGCATACGCTTCAATTTCTACAATTTTAGCTTTTAAACCCGCAATCGCTAATGCCCCTTCACGTGCTTCAATGTTTTCTTTACGACACGCAGCTAACAGTACATTGACCCGATCATTACTGCGCGGAGCAGGCCCTTCCACCTCAAAGTCAATTGCTACTTCGTCCAGCGGGAAAGGTATGTATTGATCAGCTTCAATTTTGAGTTGATTTTCCAACTCATCGTCAGTGAGCCCAGCATCCATCTCAATGGTTTTAGTAATCACTGCAGAGCCAGCAACCGCAACCGCAACGTTTTTAACGTTGGTGCGTGCCTTAGTGATCAGCTTTGCTATGACTTGGCCAACCAACTCCATTTCGGCAATATTTTTTTCAACAATTGCATTGGGTGGGAGTGGCTCAACAGCAAACGCCTCTACTTTGTAGCGGCCACCTGAGCAACTCAGTTCAATGAGCTTGACTGAAGTCGAGCTTATATCGATCCCCAGCAGCGTATTCGCTTTCTTTTTGAAGAGCCCTAGCACGACCGAATCCCTATCAGTATCCGTTACTTACGAACGGTTCAGATTTTTTTCCACATTTAAAAACAATTTTGTAAGGAAGCTCAAATAGCTTCTCTTGAGTAAAAACGCTTATAATGTGCCCTGTTTTATTATATGACGCTGTAATTTTCATACCCCACAACACTCTTTGGGAATCCAATAGCCTTGATACACTTGCTGAAATTCCTCTTTGCCACCTGTATCGCTCTTGTGTGTGGGCTTGCGCTCGCCTTAAGCGGCGCGTTTTTGTACTTGAGCCCAAATCTACCATCTGTTGAATCTTTACGCAGTATAGAACTACAGATTCCTTTGCGGGTCTATAGCCATGATGCAAAGTTAATCGCAGAGTTTGGAGAAATGCGCCGCTCCCCTATCGCGTTCGCCGATACACCCAAACACTTTATTCACGCCTTACTCGCCGCAGAAGACGATAATTTCGCCAACCATTATGGCGTAGATCCTGGAAGCTTAGTGAGAGCTGCTGCTCAAATTTTGAAAACAGGTCGAATTCAAACCGGCGGCAGCACCATTACTATGCAAGTTGCCAAGAACTTCTTCCTCTCCAGCGAGCGTAGTTTTTCACGTAAAGCCAATGAAATTCTTTTAGCCCTACAAATCGAGCGTGAATTAACTAAAGACGAGATTCTAGAGCTTTATATAAATAAAATATACCTCGGTAATCGTGCTTACGGTATCGAAGCGGCTTCTCAAGTGTATTACGGCAAATCAATTAATGACATCAGTCTCGCTGAAATGGCCATGATCGCTGGCCTACCCAAGGCGCCATCACGCTTTAACCCTATTGCTAATCCTTCCCGCAGCATGGAGCGCCGTAATTGGATCTTAGGACGCATGTTAAAACTGGGGCGTATATCTGCGGAAGAATACCAAGCTGCAGTCGATGAACCCTTAACCGCGCGCCTGTACTTTACTGCACCAGACTTAACGGCGCCTTATATTGCCGAAATGGCACGTGCAGAAATGGTCGGCCGCTTTGGTGGGCAAGCCTATACCGACGGTTACAACGTCACCACTACAGTCCCTTCTGACCTACAAATCGAAGCAGGACAAGCAGTACGCAAGGGCTTGATCACTTACGATCAGCGCCACGGTTACCGCAAACCAGAACAACTCGCTTTAGCGCCCGAGCAATGGGCTGCCGCATTAACTTCAACGCGTGTTATAGCGCGTTTTTTACCCGCCATAGTGACTCAAGTCAGCGCCAACGACATTACCGTGCTGCTGGCAGACGGCGAACACCACTCGGTGTCATGGCAAAGCATGCGCTGGGCGCGTCCTTTTATTAACAGTCGCAGCCTAGGTCCTGTGCCGCGACGACCTGCTGATATTGTGCAAGTTGGCGACCTGATTCGCGTTGATCGCCAAGATGACAACACATACAGCTTTGCACAAATCCCTAAAGCTGAGGCAGCACTGGTATCGCTCGACCCCAATACGGGTGCAATTCGTGCACTCGTGGGTGGGCTTTCATTTGAGCAAAGCAATTACAACCGTGCGATCCAAGCCAAGCGCCAACCGGGCTCAAGCTTTAAGCCTTTTGTGTACAGTGCCGCTTTAGATGCGGGCTATACAGCAGCGACGATAGTCAACGATACACCTCTGGAAGTGTTTGAACCGGGGATGAAGTCTGTCTGGCGCCCGAAAAACTCCTCACGCGACTTTCTAGGCCCCATACGGGTGCGCGAAGGTCTCTATCGCTCGCGCAATATTGTGTCGATTCGTATTTTGCAAGATATCGGCATGCAATACGCCCACCAATACATCAGTAAATTTGGTTTTGAACCCAGCGACTTACCCCGCAACTTATCCCTCGCACTGGGTACAGCCACCCTAACCCCTATGGAAGTCACAACCGGCTGGACTGTATTTGCGAACGGCGGCTATAAAATCGAACCTTATTTAATTCAACGTATCGATAACCGCGACGGGCAAACAATTTTCTTGGCCAATCCTGCACGCACTCCCGCAGGCAAAAAAACCAATACCGATAGTGCCAACTCAGAACAACTGTTAGCGGCAGATGATCTAGAACCGCAACTGCAAGCCGAGCGCGTTATTGATGAGCGTACAGCTTATATAATGACCAGCATGCTCAAGGATGTGATTACCCGCGGCACGGGTAACAAAGCCATGAGCCTTGGCCGCACCGACTTAGCCGGTAAAACAGGAACAACCAACGAATCAAAAGACAGCTGGTTTGCTGGCTACAACAGCGATGTAGTGACCACCGTCTGGGCCGGTTTTGATCAACCAGAAAGCTTAGGTCGTAGCGAATATGGCGGCACTGTGGCGCTGCCGATCTGGATTGATTACATGGCTTATGCGCTAAAAGATACGCCCATGCATAGCATGAAAGAACCTGCCGGCATGATGACTTTACGCATTGATCCCGCCAGCGGACGTATTGCACGCCCCGGCACGCCTAAAGCCTATTTTGAAATCTTCAAAAGTGAAGACGCACCACCCACCATGGATGAACTTGAAAACAGCTGGGAGTCACCCAGCAGCACTTATCAAGAATCAACACCCGCCGCGCCTATCGATTTATTCTGATCGATCAGAATAAGCGCCCAATAAAAAACCCGCATTCAATGCGGGTTTTTTATTACTCAAAGGCTCAGCGCTTAGCCATTAAACACATCATCAACTGACGTCAGCGGATAATGCTTAGGGTACGGCAGCGTCGCCACACCGCTCTCAATCGCCGCTTTCGCAACAGCATCTGACACCAGCGTAATTAAACGTGGGTCCATTGGCTTTGGAATAATGTACTCGCGACCAAACTCTAAGCAGTCAATGCCATAAGCATCGCACACAGCGTTGGATACCGGCAGTTTTGCTAATTCGCGTAACGCGTTCACTGCAGCAATTTTCATTTCTTCGTTAATACGGGTGGCACGTACATCCAGCGCACCGCGGAAGATGAACGGAAAGCCCAGTACGTTATTCACTTGGTTTGGATAGTCTGAACGACCGGTCGCCATGATCACGTCAGAACGCGTGGCATGCGCCAGCTTAGGATCAATTTCTGGATCAGGGTTTGAACAAGCAAAGACCACTGGGTTTGGCGCCATGCGCAGTAAGTTTTCTGCACTCAATAAATTTGCACCTGACAAACCAACGAACACATCAGCATCCGTCATAGCATCAGCTAAAGTACGGCAGCTGGTTTCATGTGCGAACACAGCTTTGTACTGGTTTAAATCGTCACGACCCGAATGAATAACGCCTTTACGGTCAACCATAAATAGGTTTTCAACTTTAGCGCCCATGCTGATCAACAACTTCATGCAGGCGGTTGCTGCAGCGCCTGCACCGAGGCAAACAATGCGCGCTTCCTCCAGGGTTTTGCCAGCAATTTCTAGCGCATTAAGCATACCTGCAGCCGTCACAATCGCTGTACCGTGCTGATCATCGTGAAATACAGGAATATCACACTGCTCAATCAATGCGCGCTCAATTTCAAAGCACTCAGGCGCTTTGATATCTTCGAGATTAATGCCACCAAAAGTAATTGAAATACGCTTAACAGTATCAATAAATGCTTGCGGGCTTTCGGCATCCACTTCAATATCAAATACGTCCACACCAGCAAAGCGCTTAAAGAGTACGCCTTTACCTTCCATCACCGGCTTAGAAGCCAAAGGACCTAAGTTACCCAAGCCTAAAATTGCCGTACCGTCTGAAATAACGGCTACGAGATTACCTTTACCTGTGTACTTGTAAGCAAGCTCTGGATCACGGGCAATTTCACGTACAGGCTCAGCCACACCAGGACTATAGGCTAAGGCCAGATCCCGTGCTGTTGCTGTGGGCTTAGTGAGCTCAACACTTAACTTTCCCGGACGCGGCGAAGCGTGGTACTCGAGAGCGGCTGTTTTTAGATCAGACATGATTGGCAATTCCCGCTTGACTATTATAGTGAATTTAAGGACGTCTGAGCATACTCAAGAACGACAATCCCCACAAGAGCATCTCGCTGTCTCTAGTGGCAAAGCTTTAAAAATAGACTTCTTTATATCTAACCACAGCAACTTTTAGTCTATTGCAACTCCAGCATGGACGGATGACTCACGGTTAAACGCCAGCGCGCATCAGCACGACTGCGCCCCTTTCGATCGACCACCCAGCCGCGTACACGCACATTGCGTCCTTGCCATTGCTCGAATGCTTGATCTGTAAAGTACGCTATAGATTGCTGCGGAATATTAACGGTGAACGTATGCCCCAACTCCAGCCAGACGCCACCCTTGTTTCTCTGCACGCTTTGAATGCGTCCCTGTAACAAATTAAAGCCACCGCCCTTAATCTTTTGTACGGGTGTATAGCGCGCACTTTTCCACAAACCCAAGGTGGCTTGCTGTGCACGCTGTTCAGCTTTGACTAAGCAATCGGCTGACAGGGTATTGGGAGCAATTTGCGCATGAAAGGCTAACCCTTGCGCGATCAACTGCTCGGCAAAACTGGCGCCTTTAGCATCATAAGCGTAAGCCAACACACGCCCATAACGGTCATGCGACTCTTCACCCAGACGCAAATGAACGGCATCACCATTGGCCTTCACCAGGGCGGCAAGGCGTCGTGTTGCTTGCACGGCATAGGGCTGCGCACTGAGCCCACGCCCACCCATTTCAGGCGCATCAAGGCCAATTAAACGCACGCTACGACCATCGTGCAGACGCAGCGTATCACCATCGATAACGCGCTTCACCGCAAACGCTGTGGTGATCGCAGGCTCAATAGAGCAGTCAGTACTTGCAGCATAGAGTGGGGTCGACAACAGCAAAAAAAAAGCGCCCATAAAGGACGCTTTTCTTAGCATTGCTACGACCAATCTTAAATAGGCCATTTAAATGCTCTTTATTTTGTTGCACCGAAACCTGAGAAGCGCTGTTTGAAGCGATCAATACGACCACCCACATCAAGCACTTTTTGTTTACCGGTATAGAACGGGTGACATTCGGAACATACATCAATACTGATGTCTTTACCGATAGTAGAACGTGTTGTAATCACGTTACCGCAGCTGCAGGTAGCATTGATTTGAACATAATTTGGGTGAGTATCGGCTTTCATCGTGTTTCCTCAACATAACCGTGCCGCCACCCAACACCATTGTCGAGTACCGCACGAAAACAGGGTGTGAATAATACCAGAGCACACACCTGATGCAATAGTGTTTTTCGCAAATCGACAACAAGACAATACTTTAAGCGCTCGCATGTCCCAGTCACTTTGGAGTGATTTAAATAATACGGCTTTCGCACTTATGCTATGTTTTAGTCATACTATGAGTCTGCACCATGTTATACGACCTGTTACCAGACCCTATTTTACGGGATGAGGAGCTACTGTGAGTATCAATACCGCTAACCGCGTTTTTCCAGCCACTCGATTACGTCGCAACCGTCGTGACGATTTTTCACGCCGCTTAGTACGTGAAAACCAACTCAGCGTTGATGATCTAATTTTGCCCGTGTTTGTCCTCGACGGCAGCAACCGCAGAGAAGCCGTGCCATCCATGCCCGGCGTTGAACGTTTATCGATTGACCTGCTGCTTAAAGAAGCTGAAGAGTGGGTTGAGCTTGGCATTCCAGCCTTGGCACTGTTCCCGGTAACTCCTGTAGAAAAAAAATCACTGGATGCCGCTGAAGCCTGGAATCCTGACGCCATTGCGCAACGTGCAATTCGTGCCTTGCGTGAGCGTTTCCCAGACCTTGGTGTGATCAGTGATGTCGCGCTTGATCCTTTCACCACTCATGGTCAAGACGGTATTCTCGATGATGACAACTATGTCATGAACGAAGAAACCGTTGACGCACTGGTGCGCCAAGCGCTGTCACATGCCGATGCCGGCGCACAAATTGTTGCACCATCAGACATGATGGATGGCCGCATTCAAGCGATGCGCGAAGCATTAGAGCTGGCAGGTCATACCAACGTGCGCATCATGGCCTACTCAGCTAAATATGCCAGCGCTTACTACGGTCCATTCCGTGATGCTGTGGGCTCAGCCGCTAACCTGGGTAAAGCCAACAAATCCACCTATCAAATGGATCCAGCCAACAGCAACGAAGCGCTGCATGAAGTGGCCACCGACCTCAGCGAAGGTGCTGACATGGTGATGGTGAAGCCTGGCATGCCGTACTTGGATATTTTGCACCGTGTGAAAGATGAGTTTAAGGCGCCAACCTTTGTCTACCAAGTCAGCGGTGAGTACGCCATGCACATGGCTGCGATTCAAAATGGCTGGCTCAGCGAAGCAGTGATTATGGAATCCTTAGTGGCATTTAAACGTGCCGGTGCGGACGGTATTCTGACTTACTTTGCAGTGCATGCAGCCAAACAACTCAAGCACAACGCTTAATTTACAGCGGAGATATGTATGGGCAACGAAGGACTCAACCAATCAGCAGGCCATGCTGAACAGACCAATGACGCACCAGCGACAGCGGCTTTAGCTGCGCCTGACGACGGGTCCTGCGTTGCCATAACTCCAGTACCAAACCTAGACGATAGCAGCCTGTTTTTACATCGTGAGCTCTCGCAACTGCAATTTAATATTCGCGTTTTAGAACAAGCGCTTGATGAGTCAACGCCTTTACTGGAACGCTTAAAGTTTTTACTGATTTTCTCCAGCAATCTCGATGAGTTTTTTGAAATTCGCGTGGCTGGACTTAAAAAGCAAATCACCTTTGCCCGCGAACATGCTGACGCTGATGGCTTACAGCCGCATCAAGCCTTGGCGCGTATTTCCGAGGTCGTCCACGAACAAGTGGATCGCCAATATAAAATACTCAACGAGATTTTACTGCCGCAACTCGCTGCACAACAGGTGAGTTTTGTGCGCCGCCGTCATTGGACGGACAAAATAAAAGCATGGGTCAAAGACTATTTCGAAGCAGAAATTGCTCCCATCATTACGCCCATCGGCCTTGATCCAACCCACCCTTTTCCACTGCTGGTTAATAAAAGTTTAAATTTTATTGTGGAACTGGAAGGCGTTGATGCCTTTGGTCGCGATTCAGGTCTTGCGGTATTGCCCGCTCCACGGGTGCTGCCGCGCATTATCCGCATCCCCGAAGAAGTCGGCGGCACTGGGGTGAATTATGTTTTTTTATCCTCAATGATCCATGCCCATGCCGATGATTTATTCAACGGCATGAGCGTTAAAGGGTGCTATCAATTTAGGTTAACGCGCAACGCTGACCTCTCTGTCGATGCCGAAGGCGTTGAAGATTTAGCTCGTGCCTTGCGCGGTGAACTCTACTCACGCCGTTTTGGCGATGCGGTACGTCTTGAAGTTGCCGACACTTGCCCGGCGCACCTTGTGGATTGCCTATTAAAACAATTTGGTTTATCGGCTGCCGAACTCTATCAAGTCAACGGCCCGGTCAATCTGACGCGTTTATTTAGCGTCACCGGACTGGAAAGTCATCCGCATTTGCAATTTCCACCCTTTACGCCATCGATTCCTAAAGCACTCCAAAACAGCGAAAACATTTTCCAAGCGATCAGCAAGCAAGACTTTTTCCTGTATCACCCTTTTGAATCCTTCACGCCTGTGATTGATTTGCTGCGCCGCGCCGCCAAAGATCCAAATGTGGTGGCCATTAAGCAAACACTCTATCGCGCCGGCGCCAACTCAGAAATCGTCGATGCTCTGGTTGATGCTGCACGTAACGGCAAAGAAGTCACCGCCGTGATTGAGTTGCGCGCACGCTTTGATGAAGAGTCCAACCTCGCCTTAGCCAGCCGCCTACAAGCCGCCGGTGCAGTAGTTATTTATGGTGTAGTAAACTTTAAAACCCATGCAAAAATCGTCTCGATTTTACGCCGCGAAAATGGTAACTTTATCCGCTACGCACACTTAGGTACGGGTAACTACCATGCCGGCAATGCGCGTTTGTACACCGACTACAGCTTACTCACCGCCGATCCTGATCTGTGTGAAGACGTCTCCAAGCTGTTTGATCAATTGATTGGCATGGGCAAAACCTTGCCCATGAAAAAACTGCTACACGCTCCCTTCACGTTAAGAAAAACCCTACTGGACTTCATCGCTCGTGAAGCCAGTAATGCCAGCGCAGGTCAACCTGCGCGTATTATTATTAAGATCAATGCTTTAACCGATGCGCGCATGATCAAAGCCCTGTACAAGGCCAGCCAAGCCGGTGTGCAAATCGATTTAATCGTGCGCGGCATGTGCTGTTTGCGTCCTGGGATTGCGGGCGTCTCACACAATATTCAAGTGCGCTCAATTATCGGCCGTTTCCTCGAACACAGTCGCGTCTGCTATTTCCTTAACAGCCAAGGTGAAGAACAGATATTACTTTCCAGTGCCGACTGGATGGAACGCAACTTAGATAAGCGCATTGAAACCTGCTTCCCTCTGGAAAGTAAAAAAATAGC
>CANRHT010000040.1 GCA_947630465.1 uncultured Pseudomonadaceae bacterium | reverse complement strand
GCCGTTACTTAGGTGGTACTTGTGTCAACGTCGGTTGTGTACCGAAAAAACTGATGGTGTATGCTGCGCAGTATCAAGATGAATTCAACCTCAGCAAGAGTTTTGGCTGGGATGTTGAAGCCAAAGGTTTTGATTGGCCCACGCTGATCAGTAATAAAAATACTGAGATTGCACGCTTAAACGGTATTTATGAAAAGCTCTTGGTCAATAGTGGCGTTGAGCTGCTCAATGGTCACGCCAAACTCATTGATGCACATACCGTCGAGGTCAATGGCCAGCACTATACTGCGAAAAACATACTTGTAGCTGTGGGTGGCTGGCCACAAGTGCCTGACATTCCAGGTCGCGAACACGTTACTGATTCTAACCAAGTCTTCTTCTTGAAAGAACAGCCCAAGCGCGTGCTGGTTATTGGTGGTGGTTACATTGCAGTTGAGTTTGCTTCGGTGTTCCAGGGCTTAGGTTCAGAGACACAGCTGGCTTACCGTGGTGATATGTTTTTACGCGGTTTTGATAATGATGTACGTGAGCATTTGCATCAAGAACTGCTGAAAAAAGATATGACTCTGCGCTTTAATTGTGATGTGCAACGCATTGATAAACAAGATGATCAGAGCTTGCTGATCACCTTTACCGACGGTCAAAGTACTGAAGTCGACTGCATCTTTTATGCGACGGGTCGTCGCCCCATGCTCGACAATCTAGGTTTAGAAAACGTTAATATCACACTGGATAAGCGTGGCTATATTGCCGTTGATGAGCTGTATCAAACCTCAGAAAATAGCATCTTAGCCATTGGTGATGTGACCGGTCGCGTGCAGTTAACACCAGTCGCATTAGCTGAAGGTATGGCGGTTGCTCGGCGTTTATTTCGCAAAGAAGACTACAAACCTGTTAATTATGACTTGATTCCAACGGCTGTATTTAGTTTGCCGAATATTGCCACTGTAGGTTTAAGCGAAGAACAGGCAAGGGCAGAGGGTTATACCGTGCAGGTGTTCAAAAGCAGCTTTAAACCGATGAAGCTCAGCTTGTCCGAGCAACAAGAGCGTATCTTTATGAAGCTGGTTGTTGATCAGACGACAGACCGCGTACTAGGTTGCCATATGGTTGGGCCTGATGCCGGTGAATTAATGCAAGGAATTGCCATTGCCTTAAAAGCGGGTGCAACCAAGCAGATTTTTGACGAAACAATTGGTATTCACCCAAGCGCAGCTGAGGAATTTGTCACCATGCGCACACCGAGTGCTTAGTGGCTTAGACGCATTCCTTAAATAAAAAACGGCGCAGATCATGCGCCGTTTTTTATGACTCAGACAACATCAAGGGAAAACTCTTAGTGATGGGCATGATCCATAGCCGGTTGCTCTACAGATGTACCTGCATCACTGGATCGAATATCAACGGTGATATCAATTTGCCCGGCATGCTCAAACTGCAGAGTCAGCGGTAATTGTTCGCCGGCCACTAAGGGGTTTTTCAGGTCAATCAGCATAATGTGATAGCCGCCTGGCTGCAGGGTCACTTGGCCGTGAGCAGGCACATCAATAGTCTCAACCTTAACCATACGCATGACATCGCCTTCATGGATATGCGCGTGCAGTTCAGTGATGTCTGCAATAGAGCTGTTGGCACTGAGCAATCGGTCGGGCTGGTCACTGTGGTTCTCGATACTCATAAAAGCTGCGCCAACGGGTGCTGTAGGCGGTAACTCACGCGACCAGGGCGCAGTAACAACGATAGAGGCGTGCTGCTCTTGAGTGGCAGCCATAGTGTGCTCATGCTGCTGGGCATAGGTTGGTGCAGCAGCACTGAGGGTTAAGGCAAACAAGCTGGCAGCAAGGGCAGTTAAACGCATGTAAAACCTCACGGAAATTAAAAACTTAATAAAAACAAAAGTGGTGTTTGATTGTGCAGGCTAATCTAACACGCTAAATATAGAAGCGGCATGCGACATTGCGCAGCAGCATACAAAGCGCGAACTCATCTTAGCGGCAGCTGCGAGTGTGAATTTCGATTCAGCGTACAGGTTCTGAGTGTGGCAGATGGGTGTTATTTTAATACAGTCGATTTAACATAATATTGATTATGACATTTAAATAACAGTTTATATCCCAAGCGGATTTCGTCAATTCTCAGACTTTTTAATGTTTTTTGTATTGTCTGCATCAGTGTCACTTGCATCAATTGCAGTGTTAACACCCTGATCCTGCTGTGCTGGATCACTAAACTCAGTGACTAAACCATCTTCCATGCTCTCAAGCTCCTTTAATAGCGAACTAAAGCTGACCTGTGAAGCATTGTTAAGGGTGTCTGTTGTCACGCTGCTAGCGTCTACGGGAGCCTCTACTGCTGTTGCCGCTACGAGTTCATCGGCTAATTCATCAATCACAGTCGATAATTGCTGCAACTCGTTTGGATTTGGCAGCTCGTTTAAGCCGCGCAGATTAAAATAATCTAAAAATGTCTTAGTGGTTGCCAGCATGGCGGGTTTACCCGGCACGTCTTTATAACCTACGACCCGTATCCATTCACGCTCGAGCAAGGTTTTAATAATATGCGTATTGACTGCTACACCACGCACATCTTCAATTTCACCGCGCGTGATCGGCTGCCGGTAGGCAATTAAAGCTAAGGTTTCCAGCATGGCGCGTGAATAACGTTGCGGCCGTTCTTCCCATAAACGTGCCACCCAGCCTGAATATTCTGGGCGCACTTGTAAACGAAAGCCTGACGCCACTTCCTGCAGCTGATATGAGCGTTGTTTAATGTCGATGGACAACTGCTCTAGCGCGGCCTTAATTTGCCGCACACTGGGCCGCTCGAGCTGATCAAACAGCTCACTGATGCGCTCAAGACTTAAGGGTTTCGCCGCCGCCAACAGCACGGCTTCCAAAACATTGGCAAACTGCTGTGGATTATCAAAATCAAGATCAATCATGTGAACGTGCTCGCACGTGAATTTCACTAAAAGCCTCGTTTTGCACAAGCTCAATCAGTGATTCTTTAACCAACTCTAAGATAGCCATAAAAGTTACTACAACGCCCAAGCGCCCTTCTTCTAGGGTAAATAAGCGTGCAAAAGGTATAAAACCGCCAGCACGTAACGCCTCAAGTACCTTGCTCATCCGCTCGCGCGTGGATAGTGTTTCGCGGCTGATGTGATGGCTTTCAAACATAGACGCGCGCTGCATCACGGCGGACATCGCCAGCAATACCTCCTCCAGCGCAACATCAGCCATTAAACGCCGTACCGGTAGCTCAGGCAACGCTGCATGAGCTACAAACAGGTCTCGACCGAGACGCGGAATCTCATCCAAATCTTCAGCAGCCGATTTAATACGCTCGTATTCTTGCAGGCGACGAATCAGCTCAGCACGGGGATCATCTTCATCATCAGCTTGACTAAGTTTTGAGCGCGGCAGCAACATGCGAGATTTGATTTCAGCCAGCATCGCCGCCATGACTAAGTACTCAGCAGCCAACTCAAGGCGCACTGCTTTCATTAACTCAACATAGCCCATATATTGATGAGTAATTTGCGCAACCTGAATATCAAGAATATCGATATTTTCTTTACGAATGAGATATAGCAGTAGATCTAAAGGCCCCTCAAAGGCCTCAAGAATCACTTCAAGCGCATCGGGCGGAATGTATAAATCAACCGGCAGGTCAGCCAGTTCCTGCCCGTACACTAAAACCAACGGCAACTGAGTGTTGGCGTTGGTCTTGGTTGACTCTTCTGCTATGGCTGCTGCAGGCGCTGATGCTGTCATAGCTTAGCGATCAAGTGCGAAAAGGTTCTGGATCACCACAGCCTTCACGTATGATCTCGGGCTCTTCATCAACGAAACTGATCACGGTTGACGCTTCAATACCGCCGTAGCCACCATCAATAATAAGGTCGACTTGGTTTTCGAGTAAGTCACGAATCTCATAAGGATCGCTGAGCGGTTCATCCGCATCCGGCATAATGAGCGTCACACTCATCAGCGGCTCGCCCAACTCGGCTAATAACGCATGGGCAATCGGATGACCCGGTACGCGCAAACCAATGGTGCGGCGTTTGGGGTGCATGAGCATGCGTGGCACTTCTCGTGTGGCGTTGAGAATATAGGTGTAAGGCCCTGGCGTATAAGCCTTTAACAGACGAAACGCCGTGGTGTTCACTTTAGCAAACACCCCCAACTCCGACAGGTCACGGCACATCAAGGTAAAGTTGTGTTTATCATCTAAACGACGAATACGGCGAATACGGTCTAACGCACTCTTGTCGCCTAAACGACAGCCCAGTGCATAAGATGAGTCCGTTGGGTAAATCACCACCCCGCCTTTACGAATCACATCCACCGCTTGCTTAACTAAGCGGTCTTGCGGATTTTCCGCATGGATTTGGAAAAATTTCATAGCCATGTCCTCATGGTTTAACAAGTCTATCGATGCTGATTACTGCACAAATAAAGGGGTTAGGTCATCCGGTACAGCGCGGTAGCGCCCTATCTCTGACCACTGCTGCGGCAAGTGAAAATCACTGCCGGCAGTCACTTTTAAATTAAATTCACGCGCTAAAATGGATAGCGTGCCGATCTGCTCAGCGGGCTGCATACCGTTCACCACTTCTAAAGCATGTCCTCCGGCATTAACAAAATCTTGCACCAGTCGACGTCGCTTCGTGCGGGTAAAGTTGTAATGGTACAAGTGCGCCAAACTGATGGAGGCCTGTGCTGCTACCAAAGTCGCCATGGTTTCTTCGAGTGACGGCCAATGCTGCTTTACATCGCCTATCTTGCCGGCGCCGAGCCACTTGCGAAAAGCTTCAGCATGATCACGCACATGCCCGGCTTTCACTAAAAACTGGGCAAAGTGCGGGCGCGCAGGCGCATTGGCGCTATCACCCAGCGCCGCTTGTATGGCTTGCGCACCTTCTAATGCGCCGCTGATGCCTTTAGCAGCTAAGCGTTTAGAGATTTCTTCGGCACGTAACCAGCGTCCGCGATGCAAACTCTGTGTGGCGGCGACTATTGCTGGATCATCGAGGGCGAAGTCATAACCCAAGATATGTATGGTCGCCCCACCCCACAGGCAAGACAACTCCACACCATTGAGCAAACGCATATTCAACGCAGCTGCCGCTTCATGCGCAGCAGGCAAACCCTCAATGGTGTCATGGTCCGTTAAGGCCAATGTTTGCACGCCATGCTCATGGGCTCGGCGAATTAACTCAGCCGGTGGCAATGCACCATCTGAGGCAGTACTGTGACAATGTAAATCTATATCCATTTTCAATGCTTACGCTAGCGGCTGTGTTTGCTATTATGCCGCTTCCTTTCTGTTATGGCGCGTACTGTGAAACAATTCATCGATTTTATCCCACTTATCTTGTTTTTTATTGTCTTTAAGCTCGAACCGCGTGATGTGGAGCTGGCAGGACAGACTTTTCCCTTTGGTGGCATCTTTAGTGCCACGGCGATGTTAATCATCAGTTCAGTGCTGGTGTACGGCACTTTATTTGCGCTAAATAAGCGTTTAGAGAAAAGCCAATGGATTACCTTACTGGGCTGTTTGTTCTTTGGTGGCTTAACCCTCGCCTTTCAAAGTGAAACCTTTTTAAAGTGGAAAGCTCCAGTCGTAAACTGGATATTTGCGCTGGCCTTTGCTGGCAGTCACTTTATTGGTCAGCAACCGCTAATCAAACGCGTGATGGGGCATGCTGTCAGTTTGCCTGACCCGATCTGGACTAAGCTCAACATCGCTTGGGTGGTGTTTTTTATCGTGCTTGGCGCGACCAACTTGTTTGTCGCTTTCACCTTTCAGTCGATCTGGGTGGACTTTAAAGTGTTCGGCAGCTTAGGCATGACTTTGCTGTTTTTAATCGGGCAAGGCGTGTACTTATCACGGCACATGCAAGATCAACCGGCTCAATCGTCAGAGGAATAACCCATGCTCTATGCCATTATTGCGACAGATATTGCCAACAGTTTAGAGCAGCGTCTTACTGCACGCCCTGCTCACCTAGCACGTTTAGAAACTTTACAAAAACTTGGTCGCTTAGTACTAGCGGGGCCGCATCCTGCGATTGATAGCAGCGATCCAGGCGCAGCAGGTTTTAGTGGCAGCTTAGTGGTTGCCGAGTTTGCTTCATTAGCAGAAGCGCAAGAATGGGCGAATGCTGATCCCTATTGCGCAGCAGGTGTCTACGCCAAGGTGCAGGTTAAACCCTTTAAACAAGTGTTTCCTCAGTAGCTTGCGCCTGCCATTGAATCGGAGTTTCTAACGCCTCTATGAGCACTATTGTATTAGTGGATGATGACCAAGAGCTGTGCGAGTTATTAGTCAACTGGCTCAGCCAAGAAGGTTTTACCCTGCATGCCTGCTTTGATACAAAAAGCGCACGTGATTACTTAGATCAGCATCCTGAACCCGATGCGATTATTTTGGATGTGATGCTTCCCGATGGTAATGGCCTGCAGTTGTTACGCAAAATCCGCAGCGAGCATCCGCAGCTACCGGTGCTGATGCTCTCTGCCCGTGGTGAGCCCACCGACCGTATTATTGGTTTAGAACTGGGCGCAGATGATTACTTGGCAAAACCTTGCGATCCGCGTGAGCTCACCGCGCGTTTGCGCGCCGTGTTACGCCGCAGTGTGACTGCACCAGCGGCAACCCTGCATACCGTTGTAGCCGGTGACTTGCAGTACAACCCCGCGCGCGGCGTAGTCACTATTACCGATCAAGAGGATATTGTGCTGACGGTTTCTGAGGGGCGCATTCTCGAAGCCTTGCTGGCGACACCCAATGAGCCGATTGATAAACAGCATTTAGCACAGCTGGCACTGGATCGTAAATTAACCCTCTATGATCGCAGTCTTGATATGCATGTCAGTAATTTACGCCGCAAACTGGGTTCCCATGCTGACGATAAACCGCGCATCATTGCGCTACGCGGGCGTGGTTATTTTTACAGTTTGTAAGTTTACTCACCCTTTACATCTTCTTGACTGCAGTTGACACTGATTTAGGCATACTAGAGCTATTCCGCAATCGCGGATCAACGACTCAGGAGAAACACTATGCGAATTAAAATAACCGCACTCGTACTCAGCGCTATGTTGCCTTTAAGTGTATGGGCAGCGCCTGAACAAGCCGCCACAGAACGCGCTATGGCGCAGCAAGAGAAAGGCGCGGCATGGTCACCAGAGAAAATGCAACAACGCCAAGCAGCTTGGTTTGATCGTTTAGAGCTCACCGCTGAGCAGCGCGAGCTGTTTCAAACTGAAATGCAAGAGCATCGCGCCCAGCAACAAAAAGCACGCACTGCACATCATGACAAATTACGCGGCCTGTTGACTGATGAACAACGCGTTAAGTTTGATCAAGATAAACAAGATATGCAAAAGCGCATGAAGAAACGCATGCACAAATACAGCGATAAACAAGGCAAAGGCCAAAACAAAGGCGAAGGTCGCGCTAAAATGCGCGCAGAATAAACCCACCTACAGCGGCGTAGTTCTTACGCCGCTGCTTTATTAGATATCAGGCTCAACACTATGCGCTCTTTGTTTTGGAGAATCTTCGCTGCTTTCTGGCTGGCTTTAGTGTTGACCGGCGCACTGACCTACTTATTGGTACGTTTATTTAACCAGGATGAATGGATTCTCAATCATCATCCCGGCTTAAAAAACTTTGCGACAACTTGGCTCAGCCTCTATGAGTCGGGGGCGACAGAGCCTGCTTTGTATTACCTGCATCAGCAAAAACGTCGCTACAGTATTGAAACGCAAATCTTAGATGATACCGGCGCATCGCTTGGCAAAGAACTGTCTTCACGCTCACTGGCATGGGAAGCCAAGCGGGGTCATCAGCGTTTGCCTTGGCGACGTATTACTCAAGAAATCAGTGACAGCAAGGGGCAAAGTTATTTATTTGTCTACCGCATTGCTCACAGCGAACTCGGCGCTTGGCAGCGTGACAATGGCTTGCGCCCCTTTAGCGCTCTAATGATCGCGCTGATTGTTTTAAGTGTGATGAGTTTGCTACTGACGTTATCCATCACCCGCCCTTTAAGTCGCTTGCGTGATGCCGTGCATGATTTGGGGCAAACCACCTATCAGAAAGAAAGCTTGAGTGAACTGGCCGGTCGGCGTGATGAGCTGGGCGTGTTAGCCGCTGATTTCAACTTGATGGGAGAGCGCTTACAAAACCTCATTAAAAGCCAGCGTCAATTGCTGCACGATGTTTCTCATGAGTTGCGTTCACCCTTGGCTCGGTTACAAATTGCGCTGGCATTGGCTGAGCGTGGCAGCCAGGACGAACGTGAGGCACTTTGGCCGCGCCTGCACCGCGATTGCGAGCGCCTCGATACTTTGATCAATGAGATTTTGACCTTAGCGCGACTCGACCAAGTGCAAGAACCCAAGCAAAAGGTTTCGATTCGCGATGTACTGCAGCAACTCAAAGACGATGTGGATTTATTGCAACCTGAGCAACACATCCAGATTAATAGTGTTGAAGCATACGACTACAATGGTTGGCCTGATTTATTACAGCGTGCTTTAGATAATCTCTTACGCAATGCTGTGCGTTTTAACCCGGTGCCACAACCCATCTATATTGACCTGCAACGCCACAGCAGCAACCTATCCATCACGATCCGCGATCACGGACCTGGAGTTGCTGAAGAATGGCTTGAACAGTTAGGCGATAGCTTTTTTCGTGTGCCGGGGCAATCGCAACAAGGCTATGGACTGGGTCTAGCCATCGCGAAACGTGCGATTGAGCAACACGCTGGGCAACTGACCTTCAGTAACCATCCTGAAGGTGGCTTTATTGCCCGTGTACAGCTGCCATTAGCTGATTAATCCAAGTTGCGTGACGGCCATTGCGCGACAAAAGGAGCAGGATCAACATAAGGTGGATTACGCAGACTGTTAATCGGCGTACCTAAATACATATAGCCAACAATCTGCTCATGATCAGACAAGCCTAAACCACTGTTTACCAGCGACATTTCTGCAACATTTCCAGTACGCCAGACAGCACCCACTCCTTGCGCATGGGCCGCCAATAAGATGGCGTGTGCAGCGCAACCCGCCGCCAAGAGTTGCTCATGAGCAGGCACTTTAGGGTGTTCAGTTATACGGGCAATCACCACAAGAACCAGGGGTGCACGCAAGGGCATGGCGCGTGTTTTCTCAATCAACTCAGAGTTAGCATCCGCTGTAGTGCTCAGCAGCCCTTTCACGAATAACTCACCCAGTGCCTGCCGATCGTCACCGCCAATCGTCAGAAAACGCCAAGGACGTATTTGTCCATGATCAGGCGAGCGCAAAGCCGCACACAGCATCACATCAAGCTGCTCAGCCGTTGGTGCAGGCTCTTGTAGGCGTGGGACTGACACACGCTTGAGTAACAACTCAATAGCATCCATGGTAGGTCTCCTTGTTCATCGGTTTAGCGGTAAGTGAGCAATAAGGGTGAAAAACCAGCGCCTAGCATAAACAATCCAAGCGTAATAACCAACCTCAACGCTAGGTTATTACAAATAATCGGATGCTTTGCAGCTATAAATAGAGCTGTGTCTATTAAGCTACACGCTCAGGCGATAAACCGGGCTGCACAGGTGGTTCAAGTGGTAATAAGCCATGCGCTGCACGTGCCGCATCGCAGCGTGGGTTGTGCTCGCCATGCTCCCATGACGCATGGAAATCTTGGCAACTAGAGGAGCGGTTCTCATACATAGTGCAGCGTACACCCTGCCCGACCTCGCCCATTAACGCACTGCAACGCGTCGGCTTACGATCGGTTCCGATCATGGCTACAAAAGTTGAATTAATCGCAACCACAACGCTGTCAGGAACGCTGCCACCAGCTGATTGGCATTCGCCCCAAAAAAATGACACTCGAAAATGGGCGCAGCATGCGCCACAAGATAAACATGGATTATTGTCAGACATGATAGGTATAAACCAAAAGAAACCGGCCCAGGCCGGCGCCTAAATAGTTTACGCCTCTGCGCAATAAGCAGGATAGCGCTGTATTCATATTTTATTTTTCTCACTCATGATGAACTGCACTTGAGCCTGTTATGCAATGCATGATTTGTCTCAAGCTCTAGCGCTCGAAATGTATTAGAATCACTGCTTTTAGGCATGCTTGAGTCAATAAAGGAAAATATTGTCATGCGGTCAAAGGCCATTGAGAGCAGCGGTGCATTACAGGATTTTCACCTGCGAATCCTCGCTTACATGTTGATTACAGTGATTATCAGTACCGGGATATACACTGGGTTTTTATCAGTTAATCTTTTATGGATAGTGCCCTACAGTCTGATTTACCCGCATCTGGCTTCGTTTTTTACTAAGCGTTTTAAGAACCGTCACCCTAAAGTCACTTATAGCACGCAGCTGATTTTTGATGCCTTGCATGCCGGTGGTGTTTTAGCGCTGCTTGGCTTTGCGCTGATTCCGAGTTTACTGGGACTATTAGTGATTTGCTTTAGCGCATTAATGATCGGCGGTATACGCTTAATGCTGCCCATGTTGCTCGGTACCTTAGCCGCTTCACTGCTGGCTTACTTTATTTTACAACCCGAACTCAGCTTAGAAGCCCCTTTGCTGCTCTCAGCAGTCAGTGTGCTATTTACTGCGTTTTACCTCTGCGTAACAGCGTATTTTGTACATTTCCAAGGACTGTATCTTGCGAAAGTACAGTTGGATATTAAGCGCGAACAAGAAAAAGCCGCACGCCTCGCCCATAATTTGGCGAAGTACTTATCACCGCAGGTCTGGCAGTCTATTTTTAGTGGCAAACGTGCAGTACGCCTTGAAACTCAGCGTAAAAAATTGACTGTGTTTTTTTCCGATATCAAAGGTTTTACTGAGCTATCCGAGGAGTTAGAAGCCGAAGCCTTGACCGATGTGCTCAATACCTACCTCAATGAAATGTCAAAAATCGCCTTAAAATATGGCGGCACTATTGATAAGTTTATCGGTGACAGTGTGATGGTGTTTTTTGGTGACCCCAACACGTCTGGTGCCAAAAAAGATGCGGTAGCAGCCGTTTCCATGGCCATTGCGATGCGCAAACATATGAAGGTTTTACGCCAGCAATGGCGCGCTCAAGGCATTGATAAACCTTTAGAAATCCGCATGGGGATTAATACCGGTTACTGTACCGTTGGTAATTTTGGTGCGGATACGCGGATGGATTACACCATTATTGGCCGAGAAGTAAACCTTGCCAGCCGTCTGGAAAGTGCTGCTGAGGCCGGTGAGATTTTAATGTCCAATGAGACCTACTCGCTGGCGAAAGATGTGATCATGGCGCGCGATAAAGGCCAGATTACCGTCAAGGGCTTTTCGCGACCGATCCAGATCTTCCAAGTGGTAGATTTTCGTCGCGATCTCGGTGCAAGCAGCAGCTATGTCGAGCATGAGCTACCCGGTTTTTCGATGTATTTAGATACCAACAACATCCAGAACTACGATAAAGAACGGGTGATTGGCGCACTCAAAGAAGCCGCAGAACGCTTGCGCGATAAGATCATTATGTGAGCCATTGCTGCACATCTTCCGCTGTAAATGGCCACTGCAACTCATGGCCATTATCCACTCGGCGCAGCACTGGAATGGACAGTGCGTAGCGCTCCAGCCAATCAGGCGAGTCGACAATATCGAGCAACTCAACCACCAGCCCTTGATTCACAAAGGGCTGTAAAACCTGCTCGGCATCTTCACATAAGTGGCAGCCCAAGGTGCCAAACAACTCACACTGTAACGACATACTCACCTGCCTTAAAATACTATTTTGAATTAAACGTGCCGATAAAATCAGCCAAATGCTGCAAATGTGAGCTAAACGGGTTTTTATGCATAAATTTAGTGTTTATGCGATACTGACTCCATCACAGCATTAGAGGCTTTTTCATATGTTAATTTCATGAGCAGCGCACATTATCTTACAAAAACCGAAACAATAGAAATCCAAGGTGTAAATGACCTTGTCATCTGCTCCTTACTCGACCGCCAGCAGTTTTATGATCCAAAGGGCGCAGCTGAACGCTTAGGTATCTGCTCTGCGTCTTGGTCTTTATTTGGCATGCTCTGGCCTTCAAGTATTCGCCTTGCCAGCGCCATTGCTTTACGTCCGGTTGATCCGAATGAAAAAATCTTAGAAATCGGCTGCGGCCTTGCTTTGGCCAGCTTAGTTGCACACCGCCGCGGGGCCAACATAACGGCTTCAGACCGTCATCCAAAAGCAAAGTTATTTCTTGAAAAAAACCTGGCGTTAAACAATCTACCTAAGCTGCCCTTTCGCCATGGTCAATGGGGCGAGCATGCGGTGCCGTCACTCGAAGATACGGGAGCTGCCTTACTGAGTCAAAAATACAATTTAATTGTAGGCAGTGATTTATTGTACGAACCGGATATGCCTAAAGCGCTTGGACGCTTCGTTAATCTGCATGCGGCTGATCAAGCTGAAGTTTGGATTGTCGATCCCAATCGTGGTTATCGCCCGGCCTTTAATCGCAAGATGGATTCATTAGGCTTTGCGCTCAGTTCAGATGAAGTGTTGAGCGAAAGTGAGCCCACTGAAGAAAAGTACCGTGGCCGCCTGCTGGTATACAAGCGCAGCTAAACACTGGTCATACTCAACACAGTCTTGATTGACATAGTACTGATTGACATAGTTTGAGCCAAAAAAAAGGGTGACCGTAGTCACCCTTTTTTAGATCACAAAGAACTTAGTTCTTGTTCTCTTGTGCAGCGCGGATCAAGTCACCTAAAGTGGTTGGACC
>CANRHT010000039.1 GCA_947630465.1 uncultured Pseudomonadaceae bacterium | reverse complement strand
CGAGGTGCGCATTCTACACACTTTAAAAAAGCTGTAAAGGGCTATTTGGCCGATTGTTTAACTTTATGCCGATTTATCAATGCCAGCAGGGCTAGCCAGCTGATTAATGTACTTTCAAGCAAAGAGCGCTACGCTCGACACATACATCTATACAGCTACCTGCTTTAACATTAACGCCAAGACTGATTACACTGCTCAACGCAGCCTAACAAAAGCACACAACCTTTATACACCATTAGCGATCATAAACAATGGATGACCAGCAGACACCGCGCAGCGTGCAACGCTTAGATACAGCTCAGCGCGCTCTATTGCAAAAATTTTATCGCCACCATGGCAGTAAAATGCGCATCACGCAGCAAGCAGAGGCTTGGGTAATACGCGAACAATCGATTATTGCCGGCCTATGCCTTGCGCCTGTAGCTGAAGGCTATTGGCTCACCGGCTTATTCACAGCCCCCAGCTTTCGCCAGCAAGGTGCAGCACTGCAACTGATTAACCATATACAAGCTGTTTACCCAGATGCACCTATATGGCTCTTCTGTCACCCCGACCTGCATGACTTTTATACACGCGCAGGTTTTAAGCAAACCCAACAACTCCCCGAAGCACTGAAGTCACGCCTCGATCGTTATCAGCAACACAAAACACTCATTGCCATGCACGCTATAAAATCTTAATAAGCCCCAAGACGGGCGTGCACTACATAATCGTCGAGTGCACATAAGGCTGCAAGCCTAGCGAGTAACTCAGAACCCATAGACGCTATCTTATAAGTAGATTTTTACTTAACATAATCGCATCTCATTCATGCTTCAGGTCATTTCCATGTCAATATCCACAGGGCTCATTGCGCTGGTTGCTCTTGCCTATATGGCAATTCTATTTGCCATTGCTTTTTATGGTGATCGTCACGGCACCACAATTAGCCCACGCACACGTTCCACCATCTACAGCTTATCTTTGGCCGTCTATTGCAGTAGCTGGACTTTCTTTGGCTCAGTGGGCCAAGCCGCTGAGCAGATTTGGTCGTTTTTACCGATCTATATAGGCCCTATTTTACTGCTGACCCTTGCACCTTGGGTGCTAAAGAAAATGGTCATTATCAGCAAGCAAGAAAACATCACCTCAATTGCTGACTTTATTGCCGCTCGTTATGGGAAATCACAACGTTTAGCCGTGGTCATAACCCTGATCACTCTAGTCGGCATTTTGCCTTACATCGCTTTGCAGCTTAAAGGGATTGTACTGGGGGTAAACCTGCTGACAGGTACCTCTGCCAACTCAACCGGTATGTACGCTCAAGACACCGCTTTAATAGTTACGGTAGCTTTGGCCCTGTTCACGATTTTATTTGGTACTCGTAATCTAGATGTGACAGAACACCACCGCGGCCTTATGTTTGCGATTGCATTTGAGTCGCTGGTGAAGTTGATGGCTTTTATCGCTGTTGGCTTGTTTGTGATTTTCGGCCTGTACAACGGTATCGGCGACTTGTGGCAGCAAGCTAAAGATGCTCCAAAACTTGAAGAGTACTGGAATGAGGCCACCAACTGGCCGGCTATGATCGTGCAAACCTGTGTCGCCATGATGGCGATTTACACGCTGCCGCGACAGTTTCACGTCACCGTTGTAGAGAACACTGACGAAGATGATTTACGTATCGCGCGCTGGGTTCTTCCTGCTTACTTATTATTAGTTGCGCTGTTCGTTATCCCGATCGCGCTCGCAGGACAACTGCGCTTACCGACCTCGGTCGTTCCCGACTCATTTGTGATCAGCCTACCGCTCGCTGAAGGCAATCCAACATTAGCCATTTTGGCATTTATCGGCGGTGCATCGGCAGCAACCGGCATGGTTATTGTAGCCTCTGTCACCTTAGCCATTATGATTTCCAACCATATCCTGCTGCCGTCGATGCTTGCAGCGCGTACCACTGACCGCCCATTTGAAGCCTTCAGATACTGGATGCTGACTGCGCGCCGCCTCAGTATTATTATTATTCTATTACTGGCATATACCAGTTACCGCTTCCTCGGCGCCAATACGAGTCTTGCCACTATTGGTCAAATTGCTTTTGCGGCCTTAACTCAATTAGCGCCAGCGATGCTAGGCGCCTTAATCTGGAAGCAAGCGAATCGCCAAGGTGTGTTTGCCGGCTTAATCGCCGGCTCGCTACTCTGGGCATACACCTTAGTCCTACCCTTAATTGCCAGTAGTATGAATTGGTCTTTAAGTAGCTTTCCCGGCCTACCTTGGCTATCGAGCAAACCCTTTGGTCTGCCGATCGACCCACTCACTTTAGGCGTATTCTTATCACTCAGCGGCAACTTTGTCCTCTTTGTGCTGGTGTCTTTGTTCTCTAAAACACGCGTATCAGAACACTGGCAAGCGAGTCGTTTTATTGGTCAACACGTGGGTAGTCGCCAAACATTCACCGTACAAATCAGCGATCTGTTGATTTTAGCGGGCCGTTTTGTGGGTGATGATCGCGCTAAACAAAGCTTTATCCGCTTCGCTTACAAGCAGGGCCTCGGGTTTAACCCATCTGAAACAGCCAGCAGCGAATGGGTTGCGCACACCGAACGCTTACTCAATGGTGTGCTTGGCGCATCATCGACACGCGTTGTGGTAAAAGCGGCTATTGAAGGCCGTGAAATGTATGTTGAAGATGTCGTGCGCATCGTCGGCGAGGCATCGGAAGTTTTACAGTTCAACCGCACGCTACTGCAAGGAGCCATTGAGAATATCACCCAAGGTATCAGCGTTGTTGACCGCTCGCTGCGCTTAGTGGCGTGGAACAGCCGCTATTTAAAACTGTTTGACTACCCAGATGACCTGATCAAAGTAGGCCGCCCCATCGCTGACATTATCCGCCATAACGCCGAACACGGCTTGTGCGGCCCGGGCGATGTCGACACCCATGTTGGCAAACGTCTATTTTGGATGCGCCAAGGTACGGCGCACACCTCAGAACGCCTCTTCCCTAACGGTCGTGTGATTGAACTGATCGGTAACCCCATGCCGGGCGGCGGCTTTGTGATGAGCTTTACAGATATTACGGCGTTCCGTGAAGCGGAAAAAGCCTTAAAGGAAGCCAATGAAAGCCTTGAGCGCCGGGTCAGCGAGCGTACCCACGAACTCTCTCAGCTCAATATTGCCCTGAGCGATGCCAAACATGTTGCTGAAGGTGCTAACCAATCTAAAACACGCTTTCTCGCTGCGGTTAGCCACGACTTAATGCAACCGTTAAACGCTGCCCGCTTATTTTCAGCCGCACTCTCTCACCAAGATGCGCTACCCGATGATGCACAAGAGTTGGTGAAAAATCTCGACAGCTCTTTACGCTCAGCTGAAGATTTAATCAGCGATCTCTTAGATATTTCGCGCTTAGAAAGTGGCCGTATCACTCCACATTGCCAACCTTTTGCCTTGGGTCCATGGCTTGAAGCTTTGGGCGCTGAATTTACCGCGCTAGCTGAACAACAGGGTATTAGCTTTCGCTTGCGCAGCACATCACTCAATATTGTCAGCGATCCAAGATTACTACGGCGTATCGTACAAAACTTTTTAACTAATGCATTTCGCTATGCCAACGGCAGCGTGCTGCTAGGTGTACGCCGCCAAGGTGATCACGTGCGTATTGATGTTTGGGATCGCGGACAAGGCATCCCAGCCGACAAACTGCAATTTATTTTTGAAGAATTCAAACGCCTCGACAGCCACCAAACTCGCGAAGAGAAAGGCTTAGGTCTAGGGTTAGCGATTGCCGACGGGCTGAGCAAAGTACTCGAGCATAAAATCGAAGTGCGCTCTTGGCTAAATAAAGGCAGCGTGTTTAGCATTACCACCCCGCTCTACGCGGGTGTAATTAATAATGCGCCAGCACCGGTACGCCAAGACAACGCTGCAGTACAGCCACTAGCCGGTTTACGTGTTCTTTGCGTGGATAATGAAAGTAGCATCTTAGTCGGCATGCAAAGTTTGCTCTCACGCTGGGGCTGTCATGTCTCAACGGCAAGTAATCGCCAGGAGTGCGAGCACATACTACAAGACGGCATTGCGCCAGATATTGCTCTAGTGGACTTTCACTTAGACGGTGGCGATACCGGCATCGCACTAATGGAATGGCTCAACGAATACACCAACACCACAATACCCGGGATTGTTATCAGCGCTGATGGCCGCCCAGAGCTGTTAAGCCAAGTGCAAGCTGTAGGATTACACTTCTTAACCAAACCGCTTAAACCTGCAGCACTGCGCGCACTGATGAACCGCTATCGACCCAACTAAAAACCAGAGGCTTTACGGCCTCTGGTTTTCTACTTATCACAAACTACAGGCGAAAAAAAAGGCAACATAAAGTTGCCCAAATTGCCTTGCGTGCTCGTAACGTTAAAAAATCAGTTTGAGGAATTATGCTTCTCATCTGCCTTTTTAACAAAATAATAGAGGCCTACAAAGAAAGCGATCATAAGAGCTACCGTGCCAATGCCGGCAAAAACCACGACGTCCATAAACATTGCAACTACCTCTCGCTTTCTAGTTAAGTTGTAACAAAGATACGGTACAACTGGCAATTAAGCATTGATAGAGGTCAATAGAACAGACCCACCTCAGCGCTTCTTTTTAGCTTTTCTGTTTGCTGTGTTCTTCTTTTTTGCCAGCGGTAAAACATTGATAAATGCTGAGCGCACATTTTGTAAGCGCTTTTCATTTAAATCATGAATACGTTTGCTGCGCTCAACAGACAAATCAATAACATTTTCAATGGATTCATTACTCATCTCGACACCTTATTATGTATACAACAGGCCATATTTACATCGCTCACACAGACGCAGGGCCACTACACCTTAATATCAACCCACAACCCTTTGCGTGATATGCCAGTTTGCTCAAGATTTTCCGGGCTATCTTGCTCATCTTCAACGTCCAGCTCACCTGTTTGATCTGCATCTTGTTGACGCTTCTGCCGTCGACGTTGTTCTTCGCGCGCGCGCTCCTGTGCAGCAGCAACCTCATCTCGATCTAAACTTAAAGCACTGTCTTTAGCACTTTCCGTCATCGGCACTACAGGAGCAACAGGCGGCTGAGGCTTCACCACATCATGCTGTGATGTAACAGGTACCAGCCCTTGCGGAATAGGAGGCAACATCTGATAACTCCTGCAGTGAATAGGTCACTTGCACTATAACCAGCGCACCATACTTTGTCTTATAAATAAACCTGACCTGCATCACAACGATTGAATCGTGTCCTATGCGTCAGTATCCGCTATCATAACGCGCTTTTTATATTACACGGAGACAAGCATGACGCAGCAGTATCTACCCGGACAACGTTGGATCAGTGACGGCGAGGCCGAGCAAGGCCTTGGTACCGTTCTCACTTGCGATGGTCGTCTACTGACGATTCTTTACCCAGCCACCGGTGAAACACGCCAATACTCGCAGCGCAATGCCCCGCTCACTCGTGTACGCTTTTTGCCGGGCGATGAGATCAGCCACTTTGAAGGCTGGACCATGACTGTACGTGAAGTCAGCGAAATTGATGGTTTACTGATTTACCAAGGCTTTAACAGTGATAATCCAGACTGTATTTTACCTGAGACACAACTCTCAAATTTCATCCAATTTCGCATGGCCAGTGACCGCTTAGTTGCCGGACAGGTGGATCCTTTACCTTGGTTCACCTTGCGTTATAACTCACTGCAACATAACAGCGAGCTACAGCAGTCCAACCTGTGGGGTTTGGCCGGTGTACGTGCCGAGCCGATTGCGCATCAGTTGCATATTGCCCAAGAAGTCGCCGACCGCATTGCCCCGCGTGTGCTTTTAGCTGACGAAGTGGGTTTGGGTAAAACCATTGAAGCGGGTTTGATTATCCACCGACAAATCCTCAGCGGTCGTGCCAGCCGTATCCTTTTAATGGTGCCAGAAACCCTACAGCATCAATGGCTGGTGGAAATGCGTCGTCGTTTTAACTTAGATGTTGCCCTCTTTGATGCTGAGCGCTTTATTGCCAGCGACGCAGACAATCCTTTTGAAGACTGCCAGATCGCTCTAGTATCCATGAATTGGCTGGTGACCGACGAATCAGCACAAGAAGCTTTATGCAGTTGTGACTGGGATATTATGGTCGTGGATGAAGCCCACCACCTGGTGTGGCACCCTGAGCAAGCCAGCCCCGCCTACCAACTGGTGGAAAATTTAGCGGCGCGTATTCCGGGTGTTTTATTACTCACGGCAACACCTGAGCAGTTGGGACAAGACAGCCACTTCGCTCGTTTGCGTTTGCTTGACCCGCACCGCTTTCATGATTTAGCCGCTTTCCGTGAAGAAAGCCAGCATTACCAAGCCATTGCTGATGCGGTACGTGAACTGCTGGATCAAGACAACTTAAGCACACAGGCTGAGCAAACGATTCAAGCATTTTTAGGCGATAACAGTCACGAATTGATCAGTGCCTTTAATAGTGGCGATGCACAAGCGGCGCAGCGTTTAATTCGCGAACTTCTCGACCGCCACGGTACTGGGCGTTTACTGTTTCGCAATACGCGTGCCGCTATTTCTGGCTTCCCCGAGCGCCAATTACACAGTGCACAATTGCCCTACCCTGCGCAGTATCTGAACAACCCCGAGCACTTAGCGGCGCAGTTGTACCCTGAAGTATATTTTGACGGCCCAATGGATGAATCCGATGAGTCTGATGAACTGCAGTTCTGGTGGCGCTTTGATCCACGGGTTGACTGGTTGATCGATACGTTAAAAAGCCTCAAGCAAGAAAAAGTCTTAGTCATCTGTGCGCATGCGCAAACGGCCTTAGATTTAGGCGATGCCTTGCGTATTCGCTCAGGTATTCCAGCGACCACTTTCCACGAAGGCATGAGCATTATTGAGCGTGACCGTGCAGCGGCTTGGTTTGCTGATGATGAGTTTGGTGCACAAGTGATGTTCTGTTCAGAAATTGGTAGCGAGGGGCGTAACTTCCAGTTCAGTCATCACCTAGTATTATTTGATTTACCGCAACACCCTGATTTATTAGAGCAGCGCATTGGTCGTCTCGATCGTATCGGTCAGCAGTTTACTATTGAAATTCATGTGCCTTATTTATTGGGCAGTGCCCAGCAGCGTTTATTTGAATGGTATGCGCAGGCTCTGAATGCTTTTGTGTCGACCTGCCCAACCGGTAACGCGGTGCAATTGCAGTTCAACGAAACTTTGGCTGCACAACTGTTAAGCGCAGAAGATGAGGACAGCTGGCACGCATTACTGACAGAGGCGAGCAGTGTACGTGCTCAACTGGAAAGCGAAATGGAAAAAGGCCGCGACCGTCTTTTAGAAATCAATTCAAGCGGCGCAGGTCGTGGCCAAGCCTTGGTTGAAGCCATTGAGCAACAGGATAATACCTTCACCTTACCCATTTATATGGAACAGCTGTTTAACGCCTTTGGCATTGACAGCGATGACCACTCCGATAACGCTTTTATTTTGCGCCCCAGTGAAAAAATGCTCGACGCCAGCTTTCCGCTGGGCAGTGATGAAGCCGTCACTATTACTTATGATCGTGAGTTAGCGCTGAGCCGTGAAGATATGCAATTCATTACCTGGGAGCACCCGATGGTGCAAGGCGGTATGGATTTAGTGTTATCAGGTTCAATGGGTAACACGGCGGTGGCCTTATTAAAGAACAAAGCCATTAAAGCCGGCACTGTGTTGGTTGAGTTGCTGTATGTCAGCGAAGCCATTGCGCCTAAGCACTTGCAGTTAGGACGTTTTTTACCACCGATCGCACTGCGTTGTTTGCTTGACGAAAAAGGTAATGATCTAGCCAGCCGTGTTAGTTTTGAAACCCTGAACGAGCAACTTGAAACAGTGCCGCGCTCCAGTGCCAGCAAATTTGCACGTGCACAACGTGATAGTTTGTTGCGTTTAGTCGATAGCGCACAAGTCACTATGCAGCCACGGCACACTGAGCGTGTCGCCCAAGCCTGCGCAGCATTTTCAGCAAGTATGGATGAGGAAATACAACGCCTGAGTGCCTTGCAGGCTATTAACCCTAGTGTGCGTGATGAAGAAGTTGACACCTTGCGTGCCTATAAAGAACAAGGCCTTGAGATGTTTAGCAAAGCAGCACTACGTCTAGAAGCCGTTCGTGTGCTTGTTGCAGGTTAAGAAGGAATGGTGCTGTTGGCAGCTCTGCTGTGCAACGGCGCCATTAACCACGGTTACAAAGGCATCATCATGACCTATACAGTTAACCCGATTGGTTTTGTGCGTTCGTGCTTTAAAGAAAAATTCGCCATCCCGCGCCAACCTTTATTGGCTCCAGCAGCGCAGGGCTCTATTGAGTTGCTGCCGCCCTACGATCACCCTGATGCTTGTGCTGGTTTAGAGAAGGTCAGTCATATCTGGGTGATTTTTCTCTTCCATCAAACTCTAGAAAATACGCCACGCTTAAAAGTGCGTCCGCCACGCTTAGGCGGTAATAAAAGCATTGGGGTATTCGCCAGCCGTGCGACACACCGTCCCAATGGTATAGGTCAATCGGCGGTGCGTTTAGACCGAGTTGAAGCTGGACGTTTATGGATTTCCGGAATTGATCTACTCGATGGCACACCGGTACTGGATATCAAGCCTTATGTGCCCTATGCCGACAGTTTGCCTCATGCGCAGAATGCTTTGGCCGAGTACGCGCCTGAATTAATTGACGTGAACTGGCCAGCAGCAGCGTTACAACAAGCACAACAGCATGAACAACGTTTACAGCAGCCGTTAATAGCTTTAATTGAGCAATGCTTAGCGCAAGACCCGCGCCCAGCCTATCAACAGCCGACAGCAGAACGTATTTATGGTGTGGTGTTTTATGATGTGCAAGTGCGCTGGCGGTATGTAACGCTTGAGCACATTGAGGTTGTCGAGGTGTGTACTGTTTAGACACTTTAGTCTGAGTGCTTCTGAGTTGGTTGAGCCAGATCAGTCAGAAGCAAGAAGATGGGCGCATGTCGCACCTCACTCATATCACTTTTCCCTCAACGGAGCATCCTGCTCCGATTCGGGCGCTACGCCATCCATGGCTACGCTTGTCGTGACATGAGTGAGATGCTCGTTGAGCAATGCTATTGTTGGCATTTTTTACAAACATACTCAACATTCAACACTCAAAATTAACCATTAACCATTAACTGAAACCAAGCGCCCGTCTTCTAAAGTTAAAATACGATCCATTTGCTGTGCTAAAGCGGGATCATGCGTGACGACTAAAAATGCAGTACCAAGCGACACAGACAACTCCAAAATCAACTCTTGAATCGTCTGCGCTGTAGTGCGATCAAGGTTGCCTGTGGGCTCATCGAGCAATACTAACTTTGGCTGGTTCACCAACGCCCGCGCAATCGCCACACGTTGACGCTCACCACCGGACAATTCTGAAGGTTTGTGATGCATACGCGGCCCTAGACCGACACGCGTTAATAAGGCTTCTGCACGTTGACGCGCTTCAGGCACAGGCGTACTGCTAATTAACAGCGGCATGCAGACGTTTTCCAGCGCATTAAACTCTGGCAACAAGTGATGGAATTGATAGACAAAACCCAGCGCACGATTACGCAGTAAGCCACGGTTTTTTTCCGATAACGCCGACAACTCCTCACCTGCCAACCACACACTGCCCGTGCTTGGCGTATCTAAACCACCCAGCATATTCAGCAAAGTGGTTTTACCCGAGCCCGAACTACCAATAATAGCCACCCGCTCGCCCGGCTTTAGCAACAGCTCAACGCCTTGCAAAACATGCACCTCAGCGGGGCCTTCACTGTAGCTTTTACCTAAATTACGGCACTCTAAAACAGCTTGATTACTCATAACGCAACGCCTCCGCAGGTTCCGTACGTGAAGCGCGCCACGCTGGGTATAAAGTTGCTAGAAAACTCATCAATAAAGCCGCACCACAAATCATAAGTACATCACTGCTGCGCAATTCTGACGGCAAATAACTAATAAAATACACATCCGAACTTAAGAACTGATGGCCAAAGAGTTTTTCTAAGCCGGCAACCCAACTGGTGACATTCAATGCGCTAATCACGCCCAACACACCACCAATCAAAGTCCCCACCACACCAATCAATGAACCCTGCACCATAAAGATCGCCATAATTTGCCCCGGCGATGCACCTAAGGTACGCAAAATAGCAATGTCAGCTTTTTTATCTGTTACAACCATCACCAGCGTAGAAATAATATTGAACGCTGCCACGGCCACAATCAGCAATAACAACAGCGCAATCATAGTTTTTTCCATTTGAATGGCTTGGAATAGATTGCCATGGCTGCGTGTCCAGTCGCGCGGATGCAGATCACTGTCCGTGGTATTGCGCGCGATTTCCCAGGCTACGCGCGGTGCATCAAATAAATTAGTCAGTTTTAAACGAATACCTTCAACTTGATTGGGCTGCCAGCGTGATAAGCGTGCCGCGTCTTCAATATGAATCAGCGCCAATGAGCTATCGAGCTCGGCACCCACTTTAAAGATCCCCACTACAGTAAAACGCTTTAAACGTGGGAACACACCCGCGGGGGTAATGGATGCTTCAGGCAAGACAAAGGTCAGCTTTTCACCCACGCTTGCGTTAAAACGTATAGCGGTTTGCTGGCCAATCACAATGCCAAACTCGCCACTGGCCAATGCTGCTAAGCTGCCATCCACCATATGGTCTTCAATAATAGACACATTCTTTTCAGCACTGGGCAGTACGCCATTCACCAACACTGGCTGCACACTACCGCTGTGGGTCAACATACCTTGTAACTGAGTAAAAGGCGCCACTGCAATCACATCAGGATGCTGAAGCACTTGCTCACCCGTCTTTTGCCAATCATCCAGCGGTGTGTAGGAACTGACTGTGGCATGCGGCACCATGCCCAAAATCCGGGTGCGCAATTCACGGTCAAAACCATTCATTACTGACAATACTAAAATCATCACCAACACACCCAACGCCAAACCGACCATTGAGGTTAATGAGATAAAGGAAATAAAATGATTGCGGCGTTTAGCACGCGTATAACGCATACCAATAAATAAAGCTAAAGGTCGAAACATAATGGACATATTCACAGAAAAGATTCGATAGGTTGGCAGTTTATTGCGTGCCGATTTACACTCAGACTTCCATTGCAGCCATGAGTTCGTCATGTCCACACAAGATAGCAAAGAGCGCCGTGAATACTATCGTATTGACGACCAAATCGCACTGCAAATCCGTTTGCATGATTCGCAGAACGAAGAGGACTCATTACTTTTCAATTTGCTGGGCGATTTACACCTTTTAGAATATGAAGCACAGCCCTTACTGCGCGCAGTCGGCGAAACCGATCGCTCTGTGGCTAACTACTTTAAAGTGATGAATAAACGCATCGACTTAATTGGCCAAGTTTTGGCGCAAAATCTACTCAAAGATATTGGCCCAGCACGCAACGTCAGCTTATCCGAATGCAGTATCACTTTTATTGATGCCATAGCGCACCCTGTTGATACTTTGTTGAGTTTAAAAATCGTGTTACTGCCACAAGCCTTTGGTTTGCATGTGGATGCACGTGTCATTGAACACCGCAGCACGCCGCTGGGTATTGAAACAGTGACTACTTTTGAAAACATACCTGATGCCACACGACAAATTTTGGCACGCCATATTTTGCACAAGCAAGCACAACAACGCCGCCTTGCGCTGCAGCCCGATACCGAGGAGTAATTGCTATGCGTGCTTTACCCATCATACTTTGCGCCGCTTTATGCTTTAGCCTTAACGCACAAGCAGAGGTATTGCGCATCCCAATCAGTGAGCAAGGTAGCAGTCCTACTGCTTTACCCGTGCGTGGTGAGCAACAGGCTCAGGTTATCCAACAATTTGGCCAGCCAGTTAAACGCCATGCCAGTGTCGGCAACCCACCCATCACGCGCTGGGATTATGCTGATTTCAGTGTGTACTTTGAAAGCACTACAGTCGTTAACAGCGTCAAAAACCATCAGCCGCGCCATGCTATTACGCCATGACCTTAATTTATGGCCATCGCGGTGCGCGCGGTGAAGCGCCTGAGAATACTTTAGCGGGCTTTCAACACTGTTTAGCTTCTGGCGTCACACGTTGTGAATTGGATCTGCACTTATCTAAAGATCAACAGTTAATGGTCATCCATGACAGCAAGCTCAAGCGCACCACTGGCATACGCGGCGCAGTTCGGCGTTACAACGCGGAACAATTAATGCAAATGGATGCACGGCATAATACGCCTGCATGGCCTGTTCCCTGCCCGATTCCAAGTTTAGAACAGCTGTTTATACTCTGCCCTTTTAGCCACTGGCAATTGGAAGTCAAAAGCACATCAAGCAGACGTGCTGCGCACACTATTCAAGCCATTGCGCAACTCAGCGCACGCCATGCTGTGCAAGATAAAATCATTATTACCAGCAGTTCGCGCACCGTACTCAGAGCGGCGCAGCGTTTGGCGCCTCATTTAGCTCGAGGTTTAGTGGCCGAATACGCATGGCTCAACCCGATTAAGGCCGCGCAACGTTATCAATGTGAGATGCTGGTGTTGAGTTGGACACTGTGTACACAGCAGCGCTTAGAAAAAGCACAGCAGACGGGATTACATGTTTCGGTTTGGACAGTCAACGAGCCAGCGCTGATGCGCCGACTCGCTGCTTATGGTGCAGACAGTCTGATTACTGACTTTCCCGGTTTGGCCATTGCCACCCTTGGGAATCACTGAAACGCTGTTCCAAATAGGCTCCGACCGAATCAGGCCACTGACCGGAGCCGCTTAAAAAAGTCGGTTCAGGCCATCA
>CANRHT010000038.1 GCA_947630465.1 uncultured Pseudomonadaceae bacterium | reverse complement strand
CACTGTTCAATCGCCAAAATAGGATGATCCGATAACTCATCAGACTGGAATCCAAGCGCAGGCACTTGATCTTCAGTCGCCGCCGCCATGGCACGCGCCACATCAACAATATCTGCAATCACCGAAGAAGCTGTTGGCTCCATACCTGCGCCAGCACCGTAGTACAACGTACTGCCGACCGCATCACCATTGACCATCACCGCGTTCATTACGCCATTGACGTTGGCAATCAAACGATCCGATGGAATCAATGTTGGATGCACACGCAACTCAATACCTAAATCAGTACGACGCGCCACACCCAGATGCTTAATGCGATAGCCCAACGCTTCAGCGTAATTCACATCCGCCGTGGTCAGCTCAGTGATACCTTCGGTGTAAGCCTTATCAAATTGCAGCGGAATGCCAAAAGCAATCGAAGCAAGAATCGTCAGTTTATGCGCCGCATCAATACCTTCCACATCAAAAGTTGGGTCAGCCTCGGCATAACCCAGCGCTTGCGCTTCCTGTAAGACATCATCAAAGGTACGGCCTTTTTCACGCATCTCACTGAGAATAAAGTTACCCGTACCGTTAATAATGCCCGCCAACCAATTAATGCGGTTCGCTGACAAGCCTTCACGGATGGCTTTAATCACTGGAATGCCACCTGCCACTGCCGCTTCAAAGCCCACCATCACGCCTTTTTCACGGGCACGCGCAAAAATCTCGTTACCGTGCACAGCGATCAGCGCTTTATTTGCAGTGACCACATGCTTACCGTTGTCAATCGCACGTAACACCAGCTCTTTGGCTAAGGTATCACCGCCAATCAACTCAACGATCACATCAATTTCAGGATTATTTACGACAGCAAACACATCATCAGTCACGTCGGTGGTACTGGTATCGCACTGCGGATTAATTGAGCGTGCGGCAACTTGCACCACTTCAATTAGACGGCCTGCGCGCCGTGAAATCTCTTCAGCATTACGCTTAAGAACATTAAAAGTACCGCCGCCAACGGTGCCTAGACCACAGATCCCTACTTTAACTGGCTTCACGCTGCATCGTCCTCATCGTTAAATACAAAACTCACTCACCATAAGATAAGCGACAAATTACTGCACTGTACGAAGCCTACCGGTATCGGTCAACCTAGCGTTGTGCTTTTAGTGCTTGCTCAGCTAATTGCTGTGCGGGCTGATAGCCTGGAATTATTTTGCCATTGGCCAACACAATGGTCGGTGTACCTTGCACACCAATGCTTTGACCTAAGGCATATTGCTTATCAATCGGATTTTTACAGGTCGCACGCGGCACTCTGCGCCGCGCTTTAGCATCACTCATCGCTGCCAGTCGGTCATCCGCGCACCAAATACTGGTCATCGTCGTGTAAGCCTCGCTACCGACACCTTGGCGTGGAAAGGCCAAATAACGCACCTCAACACCGAGTCTATTCAGCTCGGCCACTTCCGCGTGCAACTTCTGACAATAGCCACAATCAGTATCGGTAAAGACCGTAACGTGCGTTTGAGTTTCAGGCCCAGCAAACACAACCATTTCATCCGCGGCAATACGATTGATCTGCGCGGCAATAGCTTTTTGCTCAACCTGCTCAGTTAAATTGGTGGCTTGCCCGTTGTGCAACTGAAACAGATTGCCTTGCAGCAAAAACTCACCGTCAGCACTGGCGTAGAGTACGCGACCGCCCTTGAGCTCGACTTGGTACAGGTTAGGCATAGGGCTGGCGCTGATGTTTTTAATCGGCAAATCAGGCTGCATCGACAGCAATGCGTGCTTAATAATTTGCTCTGCCGTGTTCGCCTGAACGCTACTGATTAAAGCGAACCCGCATAACACTCCCAACCACCGTAAGCGCCGCATGCTGCCAACCTTGAGTAAATATTTAAAAGGCCGCAAGCGTAGCACAATTGCGCCTCTTGAGGCGTATTTTACTGATCAACATCGCGATAAGTGCAACCATTTTACGCACAATCAAAGCCATGCACTCGCCTCCCAGCCGCCATGCGCCAGCCCTATCAAGTACAGAACCACAGACTGATAAATATGCTCCGATTAAGCTACAATCAGCGCCATATATCACCCAATACAGAAGATTAAAATCCCCATGCGTCTTGATCGATTTATAGCTGAAACCACTGGCATGAGCCGCAAAGAAGCCACCAAGGTTCTGCAACGTGACACAGTCACAGTGGACGGTATCGCGCAGAAAAAAACTTCATTTCAAGTGCCTGAAGGCGCACATGTCATCTGGAATGATATGCAGCTTGAGCTTGCCGGCCCCACGTATTTGATGATGCACAAGCCGCTGGATTGCGTCTGCGCTAATCATGACTCACGGCACCGAACAGTCTTCACTTATATCGATGTGCCCAACATCAAAGCGCTGCATACCGTTGGACGGCTGGATCTCGACACTACTGGACTGTTATTGATTACCGATGATGGTCAATGGTCGCACCGCATCACGTCACCCAAACAGCAGTGCCTGAAAATTTATCATGCGTGGGTTTCAGAACCGCTCACTGAAGAGAATATCAGCGCCTTTGCTGCGGGTTTGGAATTGACCGGCGAAGATAAACCCACAGCACCGGCGCTACTGGAAATACTCAATGAGCGCGAAGCCTTAGTGCATGTGCATGAAGGGCGTTACCATCAAGTACGCCGTATGTTTGCCGCCATTGGTAACAATGTAGAAAAACTGCATCGTGAGCAAGTAGGCTCATTAAGGCTTGATGCCGATTTAGCCCCAGGTGAATGCCGCGTACTGACCGCCGAAGAAATTGCGCTGTTCTAATCCAAGGCTGCGTTTTACTGCGGCAGTGCCACAGGTATGAGCACCTCATTACGGCGTAAAAACCATGGGGTAAACGGCGGGTTGTAACGCGCCCAAATAGGTTCGCCCGTTATGATCAAATGATGTTGCTTAACCCAGCGCTCTAACGCTAGACGCTGCTCTTGATAGGTTTTTTCACGCCACAACCCAGAATAACGCACCACAGCGATATGCCGTGCTGGCACTTCTAAAAGCTGGATACTGGGGTCTTTAGGTTGCGGCAAGCTGGCCATACTGGCTGTGGCCGGCATCATAAAGCTCACGGCCCATTGCCCCGCAGCTTGCTGCTGACTCACAGGTGAAGTCATAGCAATTTTGCTACTGGCCGCGCCTTGCGTCACAGGCTTGGTCATCTCAAGACTTTGCTGCGCAATATTATTGCCAGTGATATATTTGAACAGTCGATTAAAGGCTTTATTTCCTGCGCTGGAAAACTTTCCATCGACTAACACCTGCGCCAAAATATGCGCATCATAGACACGCAACTCAAACTGCTCATCCTGCAGCACAACACTGTATTTCGCTTCTTCGGTTGCCATAGCTTGGGTTACTCCTAGCATCATCAATACTACATACAGCACTCGTTTTAATAACATGGTCTACCACCCTTGCTGATGCTCTATAGATCTCAAGCACCACTCTACACCCTAATTAGAGTACGCAGCACAAGCGGCAAGAAAACAAACGGGTAGCCGAGAGCGCACCACACAATGCTCACGCTCTAGGCAAAGCGTATATAGGATGGCTGTCTTTGTCGTAAATAGGGGTTATGACTGTACGTTTAATACAAGCAGAGCGAGGGAGAGGAGCTGTTCAATCAACATATTTTAAAAAAGTAAAACCCAGTTGCAGTAGACATATTGAACCATAACTGGGTGTCACGCTAAACGCTTAGAACCAAGGCTTTTTATTAATCACATATATTTGTTCAAAATCTTCGTCTGACTTTGTCAGGTATATAATGAATTCAACAAATGCAATTATACCGATCACCATTGATGGAAGACCAAGAAGTATAAAGCCGAAAATGAAGACTAACAGCATAATGAAGCCTTGCTTTTTATAGCCCAGATAAAACTTATGCGCACCAAAAGCGCCAAGGAAAAACGCCAACAAAGCTGCAGTAATCTTATTTGAGGTACCGCTTCCTGACGATGCAACTGAGTCAACATAAATAGCTAAAGCGCTATCACCGCTGGCAGCGAAGTCAACTTTGCTTCCAGCTGTAGGCAACACTGAAGCCTTCCACTCTGATACATCAAAATTATAACGCTTGCCATCTTCACCTGAAATAACACCCGAACGAGTAGACTCGTTCACATCTAAAATCTTACCTTTCATTTTACCGCTCCATTTTAATTTTAATGACACAGGCTCAAAAGCTTTAACCAAACAAGTGCAAAGCTCATTTATCAACAAGCGATTTAAGAGCGTATAGTCTAAATAAATTTATAGATAAGTACCACCCATTTAACATTGCTCTTTTTACAGGCCTGAAAATTAAGTATTTCTATTGGAAATATAGGCAGGCAAAAATCAGAGCTGTAAAAAAGCCCCAAGGCAACACAGTGCACTTGGGGCTTTTTCGTTATGGCTTTAGCTCATAACAGGTAGCACTTAATAGCGTGCATCCTTGGGTTTGTTACCTGTTGGCCAATCGTTGACCTTGCCTGGGAAATCTGGGCGTGGTTTGTGGGCAAAGAACTCAGCCACATCCACAGCATCCTGATCGGTTAACACGTTACCGTGCCCCCACAAACCTTTGGTCTGAATACCCATCGGCATATTGTATTTTACAAAAGCAGCTGCTTTGTAAGTACGCGCCATACCGGCACCGATGTTAAAGGACTCATCACCCCACAACGGTGGGAAAACGATATCGCCACGGCTGTCTTTCATACCTTCACCGTTATCGCCATGACAAGTCGCGCACTGAGCGTAGTAAATACGTTCACCGCGTGCCGTATCAGCCACTAATGAAGTATCGACTTCACCCGCATTGTTGATAGCCACTTTTTGACTTTTTGGCACGTTCTGCGACAGCCATTCCATGTAAGCGACCATGGCTTTCATTTCCGCTGATTCGCGATCCACTGGCTTGCCGTTCATCGAGCGCATAAAGCAACCATTGATACGGCCAACTAAATCAATTTCTTTACCTGAACGCGGCATCACACGTGGGTAAAAGTTAAAGCTATTGATGTAGGGGTCGCCCAGTGGAATTTTACCTTGCGAAATATGGCAACTGTTACAGTTCATCTGCGCGCCAACATGATCAGGCATCAGGCGCTTAGTTTCGTTCAGCAAGCGCTTGCCATAGAAAATCTGATCGGCATTGGGCTCCTTCAAGATCGAGGTGTCTTGCGGAAGGATATAAGTACCAATATCTTCGTTGGCATCGTCAGTGGTGACAAGATCAAACTCAGTCGCATTACGCTCAATGGGCTTGGGTGAATCACAGCCACTGATCGCAAAAGCACAGAAGGCTGCAGCCAGCACTGTCATCGGCATACGCAGAAGGTGAGTACCTGCCGCCTCGGGCAGATTGAGGAGTGATTTATTCACGGAGAGCTCCTTCTGTTGCAGAAATGCTTAAATCAGGTGCAAAGTCAGTACCCGCTTTTGGTTTTTTACTCAGGAAGTGACGCATGTTCACCACGTCATCAACGTCTACGGTACTGCCCTGATTGGTCCAACTGTTACGAATGTAGTTCACCACTTCTGCCACGTCAGCATCACTGAGGTTAATAAACTCAGGCATAGTGAAAGCCATACGATCATGTGAGGTATCCGGCATACGACCACCACTTAAGGTGATTTGTAATACGGAGTGCGCATCACGTGAATACACAGCACTGTTACCTTCTAGCGCTGGGAAAATACGTGGCACACCTTTACCGTCAGCACGGTGGCACACTTGGCAATACTCAGCGTATAAAATCGCACCGCGCGAATCATACACACCATCCATCAACTTCTGCGTGGTGGTATCTACCTTGGCAGTAACAGTCACCGGCTCGCCAGGTTTTGGACTGAGCGTTTTTAGGTAGGCCGACATGGCATACAGGTCGTCTTGAGTCATGTACTGGGTACTGTGCTCAACCACTTCAGCCATTGCACCAAAGGCTGCAGTGATATCAGTACGGCCCGTTTTGAAGAAATCAACCAGCTCTTCCGTGCTCCAAATGGCCAGACCGTCATGCTCGCCACGCAAGCTTTTTGCACGCCAGCCATCAATCACAGCACCACTTAAAAACTCTTCAGAGTCAGCATTGGTCAAAGCCACTTCTTGGAAACCAATACCGCGTTCGGTATGGCACGAACCACAGTGGCCTGGACCTTCAACTAAATACTGTCCACGTGCGAGCACTGCATCATCTGTTTCCGCAATAAACTCACGCTCTGGCGCAAAAATAGCCTGCCAGTACGCCAGCGGCCAACGCCAGCCGAGCACCGGCGGCAACTCGCTATCGCGATTAGGCTGATTAACGGCTTTTACACCTGACATAAAGTAGGCGTACATCGCTGCCATATCTTCATCAGGCATGATCTGATACGAGGGATACGGCATGGCTGGGTACAGCGCGCTGTTATCTTGACGTACACCATGCTTAGTCGCATTTACAAAATCATCAAAGCTGTAACTACCAATACCGGTTTCTTTATCCGGCGTGATATTGGTTGAGTAAATCGCCCCGAGCGGTGTCAACATCGGCAATCCACCTGCAAATTCTTCGCCACCCAGCACGCTGTGACAAGCGACACAGTCAGCCGTGCGCGCAACATATTCACCCTTTTTTATAAGTGCAGGATCAGTGATATCAACTTGCAAATCACTGGTAGTGGTACGTAAATGCGGCAGTATTTGCCCCAAAACGAATGCTAGAGCCAGTCCGACGACCCCAGCAACGGGTATGATCCGCAGCCACTTTTTCATAAGCAAACTCTCCATCAGACAAGATACTTGCCTTATTTATAATTAATCTTTCTTGTACATATCAATACTGCGCGCTTAGTTAGCCTAAGCCTATTCAGTTGATAGATATATGTACTGTACAGCCACATAACAGGACTCATTAAATAAAATATATTTTGTATAATTACCGCTGTAACTTTAAGAAAACTCTATTGTGTTGCCTAGCTCAGCGTTTTATCGGCTTAGCTATTCGCTCTCTATCGCTACAGCCCAGTGTTTTAGCCTGCTGTACTCGGCTTGCTCAACCTTGATTTGCCAGTTTCTGTGATGTATCAGCACGCTGATGTACAGACTGCAGTCATTATCCTGAAGAATAAGTCTTGGCAGTTGATCGAGGTCAGCTTGCCACTCAATAAAATATTTTATTAAGACTGAAAGTGAACTTAATATATTTGCACATCATTTAAACGCTGATTGTAGTTTTACCCTGCCCGCACCTGATCCACACAGATTTTCACCTCTCACAGCCTCATCTGCCCCGACTCGCACTCGCACTTAAAGCATCTGTGGAGCCAACTCGCGCGCTCGTTCTGCAAAGCTTTGGGCGCGCCGGCTGTAAATCAGTACATTTACAGCCCAGACAGCTTCGCAAAACCCAGCAACTGCCTTAGTATGCGCCACCGTAAATATTTGACTTAAAAAAAGGCTCTCATGTCCGCAAACGCGCTTTATACCGATCTTTCAGGTTATTACGATTTAATGTGCGCGGATATTGATTATCATGCGCAAAGTCAGGCCATTCACCGGCTGCAGCAACTCTTTGGTAACGGCGGCATGACGCACCTTGATTTAGCCTGTGGCACAGGTCCACATGTGCGTCATTTTATTGATTTGGGTTACCAGAGCAGTGGTTTAGATATCAATCAACCCATGCTTGATATTGCTGCCCTGCGCTGCCCAGAAGCGTTGTTTTCTGTACAGGATATGAATAATTTCAGCACCGCTGAGCCGCTGGATTTAATCACCTGTTTTTTATATTCGATCCACTACAACAACAGTATCGAAACACTCAAAGCCTGTATCGCCAGCGTGCACAGCGCATTAAAAACGGGAGGCGTGTTCTGTTTTAACAGCGTCGACAAGTACAAAATCGATAATGCTTTATTCGCTAAACACAGCGTCGAGCACCAAGGCGCTGCCTTCACTTTTAATTCAGGTTGGCACTATTGCGGTCAAGGTGATCAGCAAATGCTTAAAGTCAGCATTGAAAAAGTCAACGCTCACAGCTCCCACACCTGGAACGACGAGCACCCAATGGTTGCCTGCAGCTTTACCCAACTACTGGAACTATTGCTGCCTTATTTTGATGTACATGTACTTGAGCACGATTATAAAAAAATCATACCTTGGGATAACAACTCAGGGAATGCGATCTTTGCCTGTATCAAACTCTAAATACCGCATGTTTCAAACATGCCAAAGCATCAGCCCATGCGCCAGCAGCACCAGTGCTGTCACTCTAAGGCGTAGCGCCAGATAATAATCGGGACGTGTGATCGCAGCCAGTACCCAACGCTCAACGGCATACAAAGCGCTAAAGCCCAGCGCAATCACCACTACAGCCTGAGCAGCACCTGCTAATAAAAATGCAAACCATGCGGCCAGTGTGATGATATTACTCAGCACCGCGATAGGCTTAGCTTGCAAGCTGTGATTAACCACCTGCCCCCATAAAGTACCCGCCATAAAACTTAGAATGACCAAGCCATAGCTCAAAAACCATTGTGTGCCTGTGACGCCTAAAAAAGACTGACCCGAGAGCTGAACATATAAGGCCAGAAAAAACGGTGTCGCGCCAAGATAGGTTAACGTTTTCATTAATGTAGAATGGTTCATCGATTCACGCCCAGCAATTGGATGTCGATTAAATACGATATAAATCAGCAGCATGCAAGGTTTACCGCTTATCGAGCGCCCTGCACGCGCTAACAGTCTGTTTCACAATGGCTTATGATGAGCACCTTTTAGACCACTTAAGCCAACCACCCCGTATGATTTTTATAAGCCACAGCATCAGCCTTGAAGATAACGATGTTGATATCAGCGCGATCCGTGCGCAAGGCGCTGGCGGACAAAATGTCAATAAAGTCTCCTCCGCTATTCACCTGCGTTTTGATATCAATGCCTCCAGCTTAAACCCCGTACACAAGCAGATGCTACTGGACAGCAAAGACAGCCGCATCACTAAAGAGGGTGTACTGATTATTAAAGCGCAGCAGTTTCGCACCCAAGAGCAAAACAAGATTGATGCTTTTGAGCGTTTACAGCAGTTTATTTTAGCGGCTACCACTGTGAGCAAAACACGCCGCCCAACCAAACCCAGCAAAAGCGCTAAGCGCAAACGTACCGATCAAAAGACTCAGCGAGGCATCACTAAATCACTGCGCGGCAAAGTTGATTTTTAAAGCGCTGATAGCGCAGCACCTGCTAGAAAAAACTGCTAACCTTTTACGCTCGTAACAACTGTCATTTCAACACTTATCACTGACGCAACCCTCTGAGACAAGCACGACCCTTTCAGGCTTAATGTCCCAGCGTTTAAACAGTCTCAGGAGCGAATAATCAGTATGTTGCCCACTCATCACCACAGTAAAAACCCAACCCGCCTGACCTTTATTCTGCTGATGATTTTAGTGGGGCTCAATTTACGCCCGGCGTTATCATCGCTGGCTCCATTGCTGCCGCGCATCGAAGCTGAGGGGCAATTATCCGTTTTAACCCTTTCCTTGTTAACCACTTTACCTGTGCTGTGCTTGGGTCTCTTTGCGCCTTTTGCACCTTGGTTAGCGCGACGCATCGGCATGGAGCGTGGCTTAGCCTTAGCGCTGATTGTTCTCAGTGCGGGGCTGGCTTTGCGTGGTCTGCCGCATGCGCTCACACTGTTTAGCGGCACCCTGCTCATTGGTGCGGCCATCGGCGTGCTTGGCACTTTATTACCCGCCTTGGTTAAGCGCGAACTGGTAAATAGCGCCGACCTGATGACCGGCGTATACACCATGGCGTTGTGCTTAGGTGGTGCGCTGGGTGCGGGGCTGAGTATTCCTTTAGCGCAAGCGCTGGACAGTTGGTCATTGAGTTTGATGTCATGGACCAGCTTCGCACTGATTGCGCTGATCGCTTGGTGGTGGATTATGCCGCAACCCAAGCCTCGCCACAGCCAGACATCTGGCACAGGTTACGCGCGCGCTTTGCTACGCCAACCACTGGCTTGGCAAGTGATGTTACTGATGGGCAGTCAATCCTCGCTGGCCTATATTGTCTTTGGTTGGTTACCCACGCTCTTGGTTCGCCAAGGCTACAGTGAGCATGAGGCTGGCTGGTTGATGGCGGCCTCGATCTTAACCCAGCTGGTATCAGCCATCGCAGCACCTTGGTTGGCGCGCATGAATAAAGATCAACGCCCTGCGCTGATGGTGGTACTGGCGCTGGTGGGGATTGGCATTTACCTGTTATTACTGGGCCCGCCCGAATTGCGTTGGCCGGGTACGATTTTACTGGGGCTTGGCCAAGGCGGCTCCTTCAGTCTTGCGCTGACTTTAATTGTGCTGCGCAGCGCTAATAGCAAGATTGCCGGTGAATTGTCAGCATTGGTGCAAGGAGGCGGTTATACCATTGCCGCTATGGGACCCTTAGCGGTAGGCCTGATGATTGACGCCGATATCAGCGTGACCGGGATCACGGTATTGCTGCTGACTATTTTAGCCTTTGCCGCCATGATGGCCTTACTCGCTGGACGACAACGTTGCTTAGAAATGGATGACTCAGGTGCCCTCATCACGGTCAATCAACGCCTGAATCAGGGTTAACAACCCCGCGTGCTAACGTATTCCAGAGCTGCTAAATAATGGTGCGAAACGTCAGATTGAAGCGTGAGCCCTGCACTTTTTTGCGCTTAGGTACGCTGTGCTGCCAATAATGCTGTAATTCACCCGCCATCACCAGCAGGCTGCCGTGGCGTAAGGGAATGGTGATTTTCTGGGTGGGATCATCCATACGTCGCAGCACAAAGTCGCGCGTCTCACCGAAATTAACCGAGGCTATCACCGGATTCCGTCCAAGTTCTGCCTCATCATCGGCGTGCCAGCTCATATGATCATCACCGCTACGGTACCAATTGAGCAGTACACTATTAAAACTAAAACCTGTGGCCTGCTCGATTGTATCCTTGATATAGCGCAGCCCTTTATTCCACGGGCGCGGGTGTAAGCTGATACCAGAATAACTATAACGCTTCCCTGAATCGCCATACCAAGATGTTAGCCGCGGCAAAGGAATACGCTTGCCATACATTTGGATATGATCTTGCTGCCACTTGATATGGGTAAAATCAATGCGCTCAAGCTCAGTCATGTTCAGGTATGGCAAGCCTGTATCAGAACTGCCCAAACACTCATGCTCTTGGAAATATTCAACACAGCGCTGGCTGATTTTTTCATTAAAAAAAGACTCGGCAAAAATCAGTTGACCATTGGCAAGCGTGATAAAAAACGCCTGCAGCCTCTTATCCCAGCGCCAGCTGTAATCAATAGAATCTGTAATAGGGAATGGTAAATGCGGTTCTTGAGGATTAAAAAATAAGTCCACGACGACCTCTAGATTCTTCTAGGTAAGCACTAAGGCGTTAGGATCTGCAGATGCTCAACCCAAACCAACTCACAAGCTCCGCTCCCCGTGTCATTGCGCGTCATCGAGCTATTCCAGTACCAATCGCCTTTATTTGACGCAACGTTAACCAGGCTGCCTGAGATCTCAACAATATCTCCCATACGTATTTTACCCATCGCTTTTTTAACTGCCTTGTTCGCTGGGATTAAATGCATATTAGCACTGTGCGTTTCTATTTCTTGCCGGGGTATCGGAAATGTATCCACCCGCCAATAAAAAAAACGGTTGGCCTGCGATATTTTAATGTTATCCAGCACCTGCTCATCGGACATTCTGCCCCAACCCAGCGCTAAATCGACCGGAGACAAATCAGCCTCTCGGCCAAAGTGATAGTTTTTCTTAGACAGCACTTTGGCTTTGAGATCAAACTGTGCCAGCTGTGTTATCGCATAGTTACTCACGCTCAGCTGACGTGGTGAACTGAGATTGTCTTGTTGCGGCGCATTCGGTGCCATCACACCCGGACCCAATTGCACCTGTCCCGTGCGGTTATACAACGACCAAGCAGCAATAACGACTAACAGCACCACTAGAATTTTTTTCATACAGGCTCAGGTTTTAGGTGTCATAGACAGGTGTGATATCGCACTGACAGTAGAGTCGTTTACTGAGCGATCTCGGCAAAGATGCCGCGGGTTAATGTGGCCACATCATCGGAGTTTAATTCTATTTCCAACCCTCTGCGCCCAGCACTCAGGTAAATTGTGGCGTGATGTTTAGCAGAGACATCAATCACCGTTTTCAAACGCTTCTTTTGCCCAAGCGGGCTGACGCCACCGAGCACATAACCCGTCGAACGCTCAACCTCAGCCTTATCAGCCATCAGCGCTTTTTTTGCGCCAGCCGCTTTAGCGATAAGTTTCATACTTAACATCGAGACAACTGGCAGCACCGCCACGACCAGCTCTTTGTTATCGAGCATCACCACGAGCGTTTTAAACACACGTTCACCTTGAACACCCAGTTTTTCTGCGGCCTCAAGTCCGTAAGACTCACTGGCAGCATCATGCGTGTACTCATGTATTGTATGTGTGACTTTATGCTTTTTGGCAACATTGATAGCGGGCGTCATCTTGATCTCAGTGTGTTAAGGTTTGGTTCGTTCTGCAGTATAGCGCTCGGTGATATCCCGCGCTTGTGCAACGGTACCCACCACCTCACCCTGATCGTTAAAGATCAAAGCAAAACCCATCTCTGCATAAAACTCACTGCCATCGGCACGCAACGCTTTAGTCGGCATCGGCTTACCACTGTGCTTGGTGACACCCGCAGCAATTGCAGCATCAAAACCACGCCAATGCATTCGGCGTAAACGCTCAGGAATAATCAGATCCAAGTTCTGTCCCAGTGCTTGCTCGGCAGAAAAGCCAAACATTTTTTCCGCAGCCGCGTTCCAGACACGGATATCACCTTGTTTGTCTGAATAAATTGTCGCATCAGGTGACTGTTCAATCAGCCAGCTTGCGAGTTCAGGGCAGGTTTTTATAGTTGTCATAGCAAACGCCTCTCTGCACTCTTTTAGTTATCCACCCTAGCAAAATCAGGGTGATGTATGCAGCGCGAGCGACAATTTTTAGACTAAAGTTTTGCCGGTTAAATGCTGAAAACACTAAAAAATGTATAACCAAAAAAGCCAGCCTACGTGGCAACGCAGACTGGCTTAGGAACTACAGGTTGAAATACTGTCGTCAGCATCATTTA
>CANRHT010000037.1 GCA_947630465.1 uncultured Pseudomonadaceae bacterium | reverse complement strand
TCTCTATACTAGAGCCCGACTATTATTTTATTTATCGGCTGCATTTTGATTGATCAATCTTTTCCTGAGCGTCCTGTAATTTTAGATACTCAACTGTATTTAGAAACACCTGAAGGCATAGAGCTACCCCTGAGTCCGGCCGGCTTACCGGTACGCATTTTGGCCTTTGCAATTGATTTGCTGTTGCGCGGTGCATTGCTAGCACTGGCGGGCGCAGCTTGGTTGTACCTGGGTAAATTTGGTTCAGGTTTGGCTTCTATCAGCGCTTTTTTATTACTCTGGTGGTACATGGTGCTGTTTGAAGTACTTAATCAAGGCCGCACACCGGGTAAACACATCTTGGGCTTACAGGTGATTTATAGCGATGGTACGCCCATCAGTTGGTCAGGCTCATTAACCCGCAACCTCTTACGTGTTGTTGACTTGTTACCCTTTGCCTATTGCGTGGGCATTTTTAGTATTTTAGGCAGCACTCAGTTTCAACGTTTGGGTGATCTAGCTGCCGGCACTTTAGTGGTATATCAAGCTAAACCCAGCGTGCGCGCGCCCTTACCGCAAGCAGATGCCTGCCTATCACCTGTTGCTTTAACCCGTAGCGAGCAGCAAGCCATTGTTGGTTTTGCTGAGCGCCAGCACAGTTTATCGCCACAACGCAGTGCTGAACTGGCACAGATTATTGCGCCAGCACTGAAACTACCGACCGAGAACGCCACTGGCGCCCTTAACAGCATCGCGCGCGGTATTGTGGGTCCTGTATGAAACAAGCCTCCTTCGAAAAATTGCATCAGCCGCACTGGCACAGCTTCGCGCAACAGGTCCAAGCCTTGCATAAAGGTACAGCCACACCTAAGCAACTGGAGTCTTTCGCGCAAGATTATCGCCGCATTTGCCAGCATTTAGCACTCGCCCAGCAACGCGGATATAGCACGCCGTTACTGGAGCATTTACAACAACTGACGTTGCAAGGTCATCAGCAGTTTTATCGACATAAGAGCTCACTGCTCACCCAGTTATTAACCTTTATAGTGATCGATTTTCCAGCGACTGTGCGCCAGCAATGGCGCTGCATCGCACTGGCTACGCTGCTGTTTTTTGGCAGCGCAGCATTAATGGCTGTGTTAACAGGGGTTTTTCCTAATTTAATTTACAGCGTGATGAGCCCTGCTCAAGTGGCGCATATGGAAAGTATGTACGATCCCGCTCAACGCGTGATTGGCCCCATGAGCGCGCGCGATCACCAAGATGACTGGCTGATGTTTGGCTTTTATATTCTTAACAATATTGGTATTGCTTTTCAGACCTTTGCCAGTGGCTTATTACTGGGATTGGGCAGCCTGTTCTTCTTGCTGTTTAACGGCATTAATATCGGCGCAGTCGCCGGACACCTGACACGTATCGGCTACACCGATACTTTTTGGCCTTTTGTTGTGGGGCACGGCGCTTTTGAGTTAACCGCCATTGCCATTGCCGGTGGTGCAGGTCTCAAACTGGGTGCAGCCTTGATTGCCCCCGGCGCTTTGAGTCGAGCCGCTGCCTTGCAAACCGCTGCTCGGGTCAGTATTAAGCTGGTCGGAGGTGTGATTGTTTTTTTAGTACTGGCCGCTTTTATTGAAGCCTATTGGTCATCAAGCAACAGCACTGCAGTGCCGATTAAACTTGCAGTGGGCGCGAGCTTATGGCTGTTGGTGCTGACCTATTTAGCTTTTTCAGGGCGTCGCCGTTATGCAGCTTAATAAAGTGCAAGCCGTAGTGCGTACCCGTAACCCGTGGGAAGCCATCGACTTAGGTATTCTACTGGCACGCCGTCACAGCACTGTATTGATGCTGACGTGGGCACTGATGACGCTGCCTGTATTTGCTCTACTGTCTCTTATATTCTGGCAACAACCTACCATAGCAGTGCTGGTTATTTGGTGGCTCAAACCGCTCTTTGAACGCGTGCCACTGTATATTTTATCCAACGCTCTATTCGCAAACACACCGCGCTTGATCGACTGTATTAAAATGGCCCCCAAGCTGTTTCGCCCACAACTATTCGCCAGCTTAACTTGGCGACGTTTAAGCCTAACCCGCAGCTTTGATCTACCCGTACAACAACTGGAAGGCTTGAGCGGCAGCGCTCGGCAACAACGTTTAGTAACGTTAGGCCGCCATTACAGCCGCGTGCCCACTTGGTTGACCATTATTGGGTTACATATTGAAATGGCGATTTTGCTGGGCTTTATTACTTTGTTGTACTTGCTGATTCCCGCCCAACTTCAAACCGATTGGAATTGGCTAAAGCTGCTGGAAATCAGCCAGCACGAGTGGCTGTGGGCGGAACATCTCAGCAACCTCTTGTATGTTTTAGTACTGATCATCTGGGAACCGATTTACGTTGCCTGCGGTTTCACCTTATACCTCAATCGCCGCACTGAACTGGAAGCTTGGGATATTGAGCTGGTGTTTAGGCAATTAGCCCAGCGCTTTAGCAAGATCGCACCGCTACTGCTGCTGGCTCTTGTCTGTTGGCTTCCCTATCAAGAATCAGCTCTCGCCAATGCTGCCACGCCCAGCACAACAGCGGTGACCAGTGAAGAGCTCACCAGCGACCAACCGCGTCTGCTCAAACAAATGCTCAATAGTGAACAAGCCCAGCAGAGCATCCAGAGTATTTTAAATACAGCTCCCTTTAAAAACTCTAAAACAGTCAACAGCTGGCACTTTCCTAAGTCAGACACAACCAAGTCAGGCGATAAAAAAACACTCGGCATGCCAGACTGGCTGCGCTCACTGATCAATCAAGTATCTTTAGGCTTGCAGTTTATTTTATGGGGTCTGCTGCTGCTGATCAGTGCTGTGATTGTGTGGCGCTACCGCCAATGGCTGCAAACCTTTAGCGGTTTAATACGGGGTAAAAAAACCTCTACCGAACCCCCACTGCAAACAGTCTTTGGTCTTGATATCAGCAGTGACGCCTTACCCGATGACTTACTGGATAGCGCACAACAATTGTGGCCAGAACAGCCGCGTGCAGCGCTCAGTCTGCTCTACCGCGGCGTACTCAACCACCTCGCTACAGTTGAAACTATCCCTTTAAATCAAGCCTCGACTGAAGGTGAAGTGCTACTGTTGATCGATGCTTTAGCGCCCGAATTACAACAGCACTGCCAGCAAATCACTCAGCATTGGCAAAATCTGGCTTGGGGTCATCACTTGCTCAGCCAAGAACAATTCAACGCATTGTGCGCGCAATGGCAACAACTCAATGGCAAGGGGCGCAGAACATGAAGCGCTATTTACCCGCCATTATCGGTGTGTTGGTACTGGGCGCTGTCGGCTTATGGCTGAGCCAATACTTGGTGTACGAAGAACAGCAGATTGATCTCGGCCCCAGCCCTGCCGTGCGCAGCAATCATTATTTAGCCATGGAGCACTTTTTACAGGAGCAAGGCATTGCCGTGAGCAGCACGCTCAGTCTTGATGCTTTACCAGCGCTGGATAACGCCTACCACACTGTCATTATTCTCGGCCAAGCACAGCCACCTGTGGCACAACAATCCAAGCAACTCTTGGATTGGGTGGCGCAGGGCGGACACTTAGTGGTCTCGGCTGAACATGAAGAGATTAATGCGCAAGAACCCAGCTCGCTGTTACACAGTCTGGGCATCAAAAAGCAAGCAACTGCACAACTTGCACCAGCGCATAGCGAACAGATCACGCAAGCCGACTCAGCAACACTGGCTGCAAAAAACCTCACACGTCTTTATCTAGAAAATGAGCAATCACCCGCTTATTTAGCTTTAGATAGCCGCTACCATCTACACGACAGCGCCAACCGTGCTCATGCCTGGGCAAACAGTCAGGAGACAACGCAATTATTACAATTGAGCCACGGTTTAGGTTTAGTCACGGTGCTCAGCGAATTAACGCTGTGGAATAATAAAAATATCGGCGCATATGACCATGCTTGGCTGCTCTGGTATTTAAGCCAAGACACCGAGGTCACTCTATTTAATACTCCAGCGCAACAGAGCCTGCTCAAGCGCATTTGGCTCTATTACAGCATCGCCTGCGTACTCTTATTGGCTTTATTATTACTGGGTGCGTGGTCAGCCGCCCCGCGTTTTGCAGCCATTCGTCAGCCGCTACAAAGCACGCGGCGGCGCCTGACCGAGCATTTATTAGCCAGCGCATTATTTAATGTGCGTTATAAACAACAGCGCCAGATGCTGCTGACATTGCAAAAAGATATCAAACAGCGTGCCCAGCAGCGTTATCCAGACTTTGTCAAACTGCCGATGACTCAACAATGGGCTATTTTGCAGCAATTAAGCCGCCAATCCATGAATAGCATCTCACACAGCATGCGCCCACCGCCCACGCACCCACTTTCAGCCCATGCTTTTACTCAGCATGTTGCACGCTTACAACACTTAAGGAATGCATTATGAGCCAAAGCCCTGCCGATTTTGATTTACATCTTGATGAATCAGCCTCTGCTGAAGCGGTTGCCCAGAGCGCTGAAACGGATGAAAAAACACCAGTGCAAACGGCTACTGAAGTTGAAGTGGCAGTTGAAGTTGCAGCCACAGTCCCAGAGCCGTCAGCCCAAGCTGCCGTTAATAAAGCGGATCAACAACGCGCACGAGCCAGCCGCTTAATGCAGGCCGTACATGAAGAACTCGAAAAAGCACTGATTGGGCAAACCGCTGTGGTTGAGGGGGCTTTATGCACCTTAATTGCCGCTGGCCACCTACTGATTGAGGGTGTGCCCGGTTTAGGCAAAACATTATTGGTACGCGCGATTGCTCAGTGTTTTAGCGGGCAATTTAACCGTATTCAATTCACCCCAGACCTGATGCCCAGCGACATCACCGGCCATGCGGTGTATGACCTGCACAGTGAACAATTTAAACTGCGTAAAGGCCCTGCGTTTACTAACCTTTTGCTGGCGGATGAAATCAACCGTGCGCCGGCTAAAACTCAAGCTGCCTTATTAGAAGTGATGCAAGAGCGCAGCATTACCCTCGAAGGGCGCTCGCTGCCTGTGCCACAACCTTTTATGGTGCTCGCCACGCAAAACCCGATCGAGCAAGAAGGCACCTATCCCCTACCCGAAGCTGAGCTCGACCGTTTTATGGTCAAACTGCATATTGACTACCCGCAAGAACTGGAAGAGCAACTGTTGGTGCGCGCGGTCACCCGTTCCGCCCAAGCCGATATGCTTGAAAGCACCAGCCTGCGGACTTTACTGCAGCCGCGTGACGTGCTTGCCATCCAGAAAATTGCCAGTACTCTACCGGTCGACGATCAAGTATTAAACTACGCCGTCAGCTTAGTACGTATGACCCGCCAGTGGCCGGGCTTAAGCAGCGGTGCTGGTCCGCGCGCGTCAATTGACTTGATTCGCTATGGTCGCGCGCATGCGTTATTGCTGGGGCAGGCGTTCGTCACACCGGATAATATTAAAAGTGCAGCGCTCAACGTGTTACGTCACCGCGTGCACTTATCCGCTGAACTGGAGATCGAAGGTGTCGACATTGAGCAGGTACTCCAGCAATTACTGCAACACGTTGCTGTGCCTCGCGCATGATTATTAAGCCGTCACGCCTGTGCTTAAGCAGCGTTACGGCCCTGTTAGTGCTGGCGATTGCTCTAGGTAGCGCGCAGGCACTGGCATGGCCGGTGCCACTCTGGTTGCCCATCAGCCTGACCGCTGTGTACATTGCTCTCGTGTTATTAGCCGTGTTCGATGCGTGGCTGGCTTACCGTCAAGCAGCGCCTAGTTTTCAGCGCCAGCTGCCACAATCATTGTCGCTGGGGCGCTACACCGAGGTGCAACTTAATATCAGTCATCCATCTCAGCGTAGAGTGGTTGTTGAATATTTTGATCATCTACCCGATAGCTTTGAGTTTGCCCAATTGCCGCACCAAGTGACCTTGCAACCGGGCCACATCAGCAGTACTCATTACCGTATCAAACCCTTACAGCGCGGACGTTTTCTCCTCAATAACTGCGCCCTACGCATGCCCAGTCCACTGCGCTTATGGACGGCTCAGTACCTGCTACAACAGCCCAATCCGCTGCGGGTCTACCCTGATTTTAGTCGGCTGCAAAGCGGAGAGTTGCAAGCCACTGAGCAATGGCTTAATCAGCTGGGTGTACAACAGCAACAGCGGCGTGGCAGTGGTTTGGAATTTCATCAGTTGCGTGAGTTTCGTGCCGACGACAGCCTGCGCCATATTGACTGGAAAGCCACCGCACGCAAGCGCACGCCCATTGCCCGCGAATACCAAGATGAACGCGATCAGCAGGTGATCTTTTTACTCGATTGCGGCCGTAGCATGCGCAGCCATGACGGCGCACTCAGCCATCTTGATCACGCACTCAATGCCTGTTTATTGCTGGCTTATACCGCGCTACGCCAAGGTGACGCCGTCGGTGTCCATACTTTTGCCGGAGAGCAACGCCGTATTGCCCCGCGCAAAGGTCGTGCGCACATGTCAGTTTTACTCAACGGCCTCTATGATATCCAAGCCAGTCAAGAAAGCGCTGATTACAGCACGACCGTTAAGCAATTTCTTGTTATGCAAAAACGCCGCGCGCTGGTTATTGTGATCAGCAACCTTGCCGATGAAGCCGATAGCGATCTAGTCCGCGCCATGCAGCAACTCAAAAAACACCATCGCACCTTGCTTGTCAGCCTGCGTGAAGAAGTCTTAGATCAGGTGCGTGCTGAGACAGTCGATCATTATCAACAAGCACTGCTGTATTGTGGTGGCGTTGACTATGCGCTGGCCAAGCAACGCAATCAGCAGCGACTGTTAAGCCAAGGGATTGATGTCGTCGATGTACGCCCCAGCCAACTGACCGGCACCTTGATCAGCCAATATCTACAGATGAAAAAATCAGGCCATTACTGACACAATCAGCGCTAGTGCATTCAATACAGCTGGATTGATCTGCGTCCATATCAAACAGTCAAAGCAGCTATACTCATAACGAATGTTGACATGCACAGTGCACGCAAGACCCTACTGAACAGTTATATAAAGTCCTGCCGCACGGCATGTAACACGGCGTTATGCATACTCATGAAAGGAGCTTCCCCATGGAACTGCAGCAGATTTTAGTCATCATTGATCCCACCTCGGGCGATTCACAACCCTCGTTGCAACGTGCGCACTGGGTGGCAAAGCATTGCAATGCCACGGTTGAGTTATTGCTGTGCGAATACAACTCGACACTGGATAACCGCTATTTCCTTGATCGCGACGCACAACATAAAACCCGCGATGCTTTATTGAACAATCACCAACAATGGCTCGAAAGCCTCGCACAGCCGCTGCGTGATTCAGGCATCACAGTGACAACTGAAGTGCGTTGGGGCAAGCCGCTCTACAGTATGATTTTACAGCGCATTGATGAAAGTAAGCCTGATTTAGTGATGCGTGACGCCCATACCCATGGTTTGCTTCAACGCTTATTTTTCAATAACACCTGCTGGCAGTTGATTCGCCAGTGCCCGGTACCTTTGTGGTTAGTGCGTGATAATGCGCAGTGGCGTGGTCAGCGCATTTGTGCCGCTGTTGACCCAGTCCACAGCGCTGACAGCACCGCGACGCTGGATCATTTATTGGTGAAAACCACGGCGTATTTGGCTGATATGTTTAGCATGCAAGCGGACTACATCCACAGTTATGCCCCGCTACCACGCACCATGATCTTTGATAGTGAACTGGTCGCTGCCTACGATGATTACATTGAGCGCAGCGCTAAGCAGCACAGCGAAGCCTTTGCCAAACTGATGGTCAATTACCCCGTCGAAAAAGCCAACCGTCATCTCTTAGAAGGCTTCCCAGAAGAAAGCATTCCAGGCTTTGTTGACGAACACCAAGTCGACCTGTTGGTGATTGGTGCTATTTCACGTGGCAATTTAGAAAACGCGTTAATTGGTAATACTGCTGAGCGCGTACTGGAAGCGGCGCAAACTGATTTGCTGGTGATCAAGCCTGAAAGCTATCAGCCCACGCCGTAAGCACTCTGTCATATACAACTGCTACCTTGAGTCACATCAGGTAGCAGACGCGCCCTCGTATCTCCTTTCAACCCTTTGCATAGGAAAGCCTATATGTCATTGCGTCGTACTAAAATCGTTGCCACCATCGGCCCGGCCAGTAGCTCACCGGAAGTGCTTGAGCAGTTGATCTTGGCCGGCATGGATGTGGCGCGTTTAAACTTCTCCCACGGTAATGCCGACGAGCACCGTGCTCGCGCGCAACTCATTCGTGAGATTGCCCAGCGCCTGAACCGTCACGTGGCTTTACTGGGTGATTTACAAGGCCCGAAAATTCGCATTGCGCGCTTTACTGATAAAAAAATCGAACTGCAAACTGGTGATGATTTTTGTTTCTCCATCACCCACCCACGCGATGCGGGTAACCAAGATGTAGTCTGCATTGATTACCCTGATTTGGTCACTGATTGCAGCGTCGGCGATGAACTGCTGCTCGACGATGGCCGCGTGGTGATGCAAGTCGAACGCGTTTCAGCGGATGCCCTGCATTGCCGTGTCTTAATTGGCGGCCCCTTATCCGATCACAAAGGCATCAACCGTCGTGGCGGCGGCTTAACGGCGCCAGCACTGACTGAAAAAGATAAACAAGATATCCGTTTAACCGCTGAGTTGGATCTGGATTATTTAGCCGTTTCTTTCCCGCGCGATGCCGCCGACATGCAACTGGCTCGCCGTTTATGTGAAGAAGCCCAGTGCAACTCATGGTTAGTGGCCAAAATTGAACGCGCGGAAGCGGTGATGAACGATGAAGCCCTCGATGGTTTGATCAGCGCCAGCGATGCAGTGATGGTCGCGCGCGGTGACTTAGCGGTAGAAATTGGTGACGCAGAACTGGTTGGCATTCAAAAGAAAATCATCGCTGCAGCACGCAAGCAAAATAAAGCGGTGATTACGGCCACGCAAATGATGGAATCCATGATCCACAGCCCGATGCCGACCCGCGCCGAAGTCTCTGATGTGGCTAACGCCGCTTTAGACTACACCGATGCGGTGATGCTCTCTGCAGAAACAGCAGCCGGCGAATACCCCGTGCAAGCGGTCGCAGCGATGGCGCGAGTGTGCTTAGGTGCAGAAAAAAACCCCATTATGCGCCGCTCCGGTCACCGTATTGGCCAGCAATTTACGCGCTGGGATGAAAGTATTGCCTTAGCCGCCATGTACACCGCCAATCATTTCCCAGGGGTGAAAGCCATTATTGCCCTGACTGAAAGCGGTTACACACCCTTAGTGATGTCGCGTATTCGCTCTCCGATGCCCATTTACGCTTTTACTTCTTCACCCCAAACCCAAGCCCGCGTGGCGCTGTTTCGTGGTGTGTATACGGTGCCTTTTAACCCGAGCACTATTGAAAGTGGTTCAGTGAGCAAAGCGGCCGTTGAAGAGTTGGTGAAGCGCGGCATCGTGGCAACAGGGGACTGGGTGATTCTGACTAAAGGTGACAGCTATCACACCATTGGTGGCACCAATACGATGAAACTGCTGCATGTTGGCCATATTTTGTCGTAATCGCTTGCGCAACAATGCGGCATAAAACAGTGCAAAAGACAGCATAGTCACAGGTCCATTCACTCACCTGTCACTATGCTGCATGCTTGGTTAAAGCTGAACACCCAAAGCCATCAGCATCTGCTCTAAAGCCGCGCTGGGCTGGCTGAGCTGCACCTGCAGATCAGGAATCTCACGGCGTACTGGATAGTTTTTGCGCACTTGATCAAAAGCTGCACGGCGCGCCTGCGCATCACCCTGCAGACTTAAACGAAAGGCTGCATCATCACTGCGCGGATCATAGACCGCACGACAGATCAGGCGCAGCGCTTGCTCGACTGGCGTATGCGCAGCAAGCTGCAACGCTAATAAGGTTTGTGCTGGAAACTCAATGGCAGCGCTATCGGCCAAGGCAAAGTGCTGGCAAAACGCTTGATAAATGTGTGCAGTGCCACGGATTTTACCGTCGAGGCTGTAACCAGCAATGTGTGCCGTAGCCATATCACAGCGCTGCGCCAATTCAGCATCCACCTGCGGCTCTGCTTCCCAAACATCCAGCGCCACACGCACATCCTGCCGCTGGGTTAAAAACTGCTTTAACGCAGCATTATCCACCACAGCGCCGCGGCTGGCATTGATCAGCCAACTGCCCTGTTGCAAGCGGTGCAGTTGCTCAGCACCCAGCAAGTGATGAGTGGGATGCTCGCCCAGTTGGGTTAACGGCGTATGCAAACTGATCACATCGCAGCGCTCAAGCACTGTGGCTAAATCGACATAATCGCCGCCTTCAGCCTGCTGCCTCGGTGGATCGCAGACTAAAACCTGCCAACCTAAACCCCGTAACACCTGCACTAAACGCTGACCCACGTGCCCTGCGCCAACCACGCCGTAACAGCGCTGGGATAAATCAGCCCCGTCACGCTCAGCCAGCGTCAGTAAAGCACCGAGTACATAATCCACCACACCACGCGCATTACAGCCCGGTGCACTGGCCCAACCAATGCCGTGCTCAGCACAATACTGCATATCCAAATGATCAGTACCAATGGTGCACGTACCGACAAATTTAACCTGTGAACCGGCTAATAAAGCTTGATCGACCTGGGTCACCGAGCGCACTAACAACACCTCAGCATCGCCCAACACAGCACGATCTAAACTGCGTCCTGCCACACGACGCACCTGCCCGTGGCGCTCAAACACTTCGAGCATTGGAATATTTTCATCTGCCAGTATGCGCACCTGCATCCCCTTTTTATCTATAGGCCATAGGCCGCAACCCATGCCAGAAAACAATGATAGCTACCTAAGGATCGCCACAACAGCGTAAACTATACGCGCTGCCAGCCTGTTTCTCACCTGCTGTTCGCACACCATACTTTCCCCCGCACTGCTCAGCATCTATTGCTGTATAGGCTTTATTTTAGGCTGTTGTATATGTCCACTGTTTCTCGTTACCAACGTGTCAGCGTCGAATGGCGTGCTCTGCTCAAACTGGCAGTGCCCATTATTATTGGGCAACTGGCCAACACCGCCATGGGTTTTGTCGATACGGTGATGGCCGGACGTGTCAGCCCCAATGATCTGGCAGCAGTGGCCTTAGGCAACTCAATTTGGTTGCCGATTTTTCTGTTAATGAGCGGTATTTTATTGGCCACCACGGCTAAGGTCGCGCATGCCTTTGGTCGCGGCGCTGAATTAGAAATGGGTTACTTAGTGCGGCAAGCCTTGTGGCTTGGCTTAGTGCTGGGCTGTGGATTTGCTGTACTGCTGTGGCATGCCCAGCCGTTGCTCGAACTGATGGGCATTGATCCGATACTGATTGAGCCCGCCATGGGCTACTTACGAGCAGTGGCCTGCGGCTTCCCCTGCGTGGCGATTTATCTTGTATTTCGCTGCTACAGCGATGCGCTAGGCTTAACCCGCCCCAGTATGGTGATTGGTATTTTAGGTTTACTGCTCAATATTCCGCTCAACTATATTTTTATCAATGGCCACTTAGGCCTGCCAGCCATGGGCGGTGTCGGTTGCGGCTGGGCGACAGCTTTTGTCATGGTGTTTATGATGATTGCCATGTTTATCTGGATCCGCTGGGCACCTTACTATAAGTCGAGCCAAGTCTTTCAGCGCTTTCAGTGGCCGCTGTGGTCGGCACAAAAAAGCTTATTGGCGCTGGGTTTACCCATTGGTATTTCGGTGTTTGCCGAAGCCAGTTTATTTTCTGTGATTGCTCTTTTAATTGGCGGTCTAGGTGCCAATGTGGTGGCCGGCCATCAGGTTGCACTTAATTTCAGCGGTCTGGTATTTATGATCCCCTACTCATTGGGCATGGCGACCACTATTCGTGTCGGCCAAGCGCTGGGGGCAAACCGTCCACGCGAGGCACGTTTTTCTGCCGGTGTAGCCATGGCAACAGGTCTAATCTGTGCCTGCATCTCAGCCAGCTTTATGTTTTTGATGCGCGAACATATTGCACGCATTTATACACCTGATGCGGCGGTATTGGCAGTGGCCACGTCCCTGATTATTTACTCAGCTATCTTTCAGTTTTCCGATGCGATTCAAGTGACTGCCGCCGGTGCTTTACGCGGTTATCAAGATACGCGGATTACCATGCTAATTACGCTATTTTCATACTGGGGCGTCGGCTTACCAGTGGGCTATGCGCTGGGTTTAACTGAGCAGTTTGGCGTGGCTCAAGGCCCTGCTGGACTCTGGCAAGGCTTGATTGTCGGACTCAGCTGCGCCGCGGTCATGCTCGGTTTACGTTTACATAACATCGCTCGCAAACATATTTATCTACCCAGCATAGTGCAGCACTCAGTACGCTAATGATTGCACATGCGTGATCTCTGCAAGCCCCAACTTCGCTCTGTACCCTTGCGCGCTGTATTGGACTGATATTTTTTGCAGCATTGTAAAAATAGCCCAACAATACGCCCAAACAGGCACATACAAAGCCTGCTACGGACACGCAAAGCTATAGCGCACGCAGCTTTGCTAAAACAATCCACAAAGCCTGTGGATAACTCTGTGGGTAAGGTGCGTGCAAGTGCTGTGAGTCGCCACAATACGGGGCTTTGCTACAAACTGATGGATTTTTCACCAAATTTAAAAACTCTTTAAAATCAACGACTTACAAAGTCAAGAGGTAAATATTTAAGGGTTTGTTGCATCTCAGCTGTTTTTTAGCTAGCACTTGCGTAAATGTGCACAACTTATTATTCGACTAGCAAGTACGCAATAAATATCAAGTGCATTAACCGACATTTTTATACTTATTTTGCCCGTTATTGGGTTGACAAATGCTCAGGCACTTATCAACCCAGTCGTACTGAGTTAACGTTTCTGCACCTGCAATAACTCAGGCGTTTCACTGTAGGCTTGCCACTCAGGACGGTACATCGACTCCACTTGCGCTGGCGGCACCACATAGCGCCCTGGAGTGACCGCGCGCGCTAAATACAGTAGATGCTTCACTTCACGCGCAGGAATAGCCAGCGCAGCCACATAGCGGTCATCACGGTACTCTTGATGGACGATATCGGCATTTTGCATGGCTTCCTGCCATTCACGTAAAGCACTGCTGGCTTCAGTTAAACTGGCCGAACTTTGCGCAAGGTTTTGATTTTCAAGTTCTAAACCGGCAGGCAGTAAATCCACCAACAGCGCATCAGGC
>CANRHT010000036.1 GCA_947630465.1 uncultured Pseudomonadaceae bacterium | reverse complement strand
GGCTTCAATCCCCGCATTACCAGCCGCCAATAAAAACTGATGCTCCTCGCTATCATTTTTCTCAGCAAAATCTTTGATGGCGGCGACAGCTGTCGTCAGAGTTTCAGCTTTATGATCTTCCAAGAACACCAGCAAGGGCGCTAAGGAGCAGTTGGAGTTATAGAGCGCATCAGCCCGGGCAATGGAGTTATTCAACACATGCTGATTGCGTGACAAGGTTTCCCACTTCAGGTTGCCTTCGTTCATGCCTTTAATCACTTGCTTGGAGACTGTGACCATCGACACCACTGATTGCACACCTGCCGTGTTTTCCATGCGCCAGCTCAGATCATCCATGGCTTTTAAAGTGCTGTAACTGGAGCAACCTTCTTCGGGTGTTTTCACCATCACCACCAGCACGTCAGAACTGGTTGAGTAATTGCGAATCACAAAGTCATTGTCCAAGTTATAGCGTGAGTCGGCATGCAACTCAGGCGCACCTTGGTCTAAGTCACCAATCTTAAGGTTTTGCCCATACCACACCCCAAATACCAAGGCACTGATAGCAATCGCAATAGAAACGGGCGCCACCTTGGCACTGGCAAAATTCGCAATCAAACGCCACAGCGGGTTTTCACGCGCGGCATTCTCACGGCTGACTTTCACCGCTTTTTTACTGATACCCACATAGGAAATCAGCACCGGTAAAAAGATCAAGTTGGTCAGAATAATAACCGCCACACCCACCGAGGCACCAATCGCCAACTCACGAATCACACCGATATCAATCAACAGCAAGGTAATAAAACCCACCGCATCGGAGGATAACGCCACTAAACCTGGGACAAACAACTGCCTAAAGGCCATCCGTGCAGCAGTTAACGCATCCAGCGCTGTACCAGATGCCATGGCAATACCGTTGATTTTTTGTACGCCATGGGAAATACCAATGGCAAAGACCAAGAACGGCACCAGCATCGAATAGGGGTCAAGACCAAAGCCCATTAAATGCAGTAAACCCAACTGCCAACCCACTGCCACCAAAGTGGTAAAGAGCACGGCTAAGGTACTTTTCATACATTTGGTAAACCAAAACAGCAGTACAAAAGTAATCGCAATCGCTACGGCAAAAAACAATGCAACGCCAAAGAGGCCATCAATCAGATCACCGACCTTTTTGGCAAAACCAATGATATGGATTTTCACATTGGGATTTTGTAACTGGTATTTCTCGCGAATCTTCTCTTCTAAACTGTGCGAAAAGGCTTGGTAGTCGAGCTTTAACAATTTGCTTTGATCGTCCGGATCAGGAAACTCTTCCAGCAGCGGAATTTCTACAATACTGGATTTGAAGTTATTGCCGACTAAGCGCCCGACTTGTCCAGACTTTAAAATATTGCTGCGCAACTCCTCCAAACTCGCCTCAGAGCCATCATAGGTTTGCGGGATCACATCACCACCGGCAAACCCCTGCTCGGTCACCTCAGTCCAACGTACATTCGGACTCCACAACGAACGTAAGCCCGAGCGGTCAACACCCGGAATATAAAACGCCTCATCACTGATCAGGCGTAAGGTTTCCATATAGTCTTTATCAAAAATATCCCCATTAGTGTTTTCAACGGAAATACGCACACTATTACCCAGGTTTGCCAGATCATTGCGGTGCTCTAGCATCTTCTCGATATAGGGGTGCTTCAGTGGAATCATTTTCTCAAAACTGGTTTCCGGGCGCACTTGCGCCGCGCTCCAAAACAAGAAAATACTGATAAAAACACAAATAGCGATAACCGCAGGACGGTTATTAAAAATCAAACGTTCAAGCACAGCGGCTGGATTGTTTCTTGATTTAGATGTCATAGTGACGCTCTCCAGTCTTATTATTAATCGTGCGCATCGTTACCGTCCGCATCGGTTCGGTGCACACCGTTTTGCCCAACTAACACCAGAGCACCATCAGCCACGCCCACAACGGCGGCCAAGGACGTGCGGTCAGCACGATTGGATACGCTAAAGCTTGCACCATCATCTTGACTGCGTAATACAGTACCGCCATGCCCAACAATCAGCAGGTCACCTTGCTCCAACACAGCACCACCAGCCAAGCCAAATTGCAGTGCACCACTGTCAGTGCTGACACGCGTTTCCAACCAACTGTCACCAAAGTCGCTTGAGCGGAAAATATGCCCGCGCAAACCGTACACCAAGACATGCCCGGGTTGCTGCCCAGCGATAATCCCAAACAAAGAACCTTGGTAAGGTCCCTCTAGCGCTTGCCATGAGGCGCCGTCATCGCTGGAGCGAAACATCATGCCCATTTCACCAACAATAAAGATGCCTGAATCAGTCACGGCGCTGATGGCATTTAAGTGATAGCCGTCTTCGTTATCCAGTGCTTCATCAATGCGCTGCCAGTCACGTCCGCCATCTTCAGTTTTCAGCAACATGCCGTAGGCACCCACAGCAAAACCTATGTTGCGATCTTTAAACCAGATATCTAATAAAGGCGCTTCTTGCTCAAGGCTGTCGTATTGACGCTCCCAAGTTAAACCGCCATCGCGGCTGGCCAGAATCAGCGCATCATGGCCGACCGCCCAACCGTACTGATCATCAATAAAATAGACCGCCGTGAGTAACTGCTGAGTGGGGACGCGCGCCTGCAGCCAATTGCGCCCTTGGTCATCTGAGTACAAAATATGCCCGCGATCACCCACGGCGAGCAAACGCTGCCCCGCCTTGACTACATCGAGCAATAAGCCTGAGCGCGCGCTAGCGGATTCAATGGCATACACCGCAGTTGAACCTTCTACTGCTTGCGTATCAGCGCTAACAGTCGGGCTTGGCACACACAGCGCTGCAAATAAGGGTAAGACTTTCAATAGATTAATACTGCGACGCCATGCAGCACCGATGCCTGCTTGAACCGTGTTGGCCGTAACCGCTTGTGATAAGGGTTCACGCATAGAGACTCTCCCCGTTATTATTTTTTTAAAGTGACACTGGATCACACTTGCGTTGTTGCTTGGCAATCCGCTGCAATCGCCTAAAGTCCTGCAATCGCTAGCTAAACTTAACTGCTGCTCTACATATACGCCATTTAGGCGCTGCATAAAAACACTCAATACCATAGCGTTACTTTTATCCTGTATCAGCGCCAAACTCAACGCACGCCCCGGCGACGTAATGCCGCCGGTTTAAAATAGCTGTCATCCGGCGGCGTTAAACTGAAATTAATGGTAGCGCTTTCTTCGTTATCCAGATTTTGCACATGATAGCGACGTCCCTGTAAGTCATGAAACACGTCCAAAGCCGTCCAGGTGGTCGGCGCTTCGTAATAACTTTTTAAATAGGCAATCGACACCTTCCACAACTCACCGCGCCCGTCATATTCATCAGCCAGCACAATTTGCCAACTGTCTTCATCCAAATAAAAACGACGCTTGGAATACACATGCCGCGCATCAGAGCGCACTGTTCCTTCAATCACCCAGACGCGGTGTAATTCGTTACGTGTCACCGCTGGATTAATATGCCCTGGCTGCAATAACTCTTTATAACTGACACTGGGATGCGTCAGTTTGTAGTTATTGTATGGAATATAAATCTCTTGCTTACCAATCAGCTTCCAAGTGTAACGATCAGGACTGCCGTTATACATATCAGTGCTGTCGGCGGTACGAATCCCTTCAGAAGCGGCAATAGGCGCATCGTAAGATAAATTCGGCGCGCGGCGCACCCGGCGCTGCCCAGCGTTATAAGCCCAGGCTTGGCGCATATCTTTGTTTTGATCCAAGGTTTCATGCACTAAAACCGCACCACCGGCTAAACGTGCGGGACTTTTAACAAAAGATAAATAATAAAATAAGATATTGCTGTTGTCTGGCGAGCGGCCTTGCTGCTCATAAAACTTAAACAAGATTTCTTGCTGAGCAGCCACCAGTGCGTAAGAGCCATTGCGTTGCACGACGGCTTCGGCGGCATGCCGCGAACCATACACGCCACGGTAGCGCGCAATATGATTCCAGAGCATTTCAACCGCATTATCAGTCACCGGAAAAGGAATGCCGCCACGCGCATTGGAAAAGCTTGTACCACCGCCCTCTAACTGAGTATTGAGTGCATTGTATTGAGTATTGTCATACACCCATTGCGGTGCGGCACCACTGCGACGTGTTGGATATACCGGCATTTGATAGGTGTTGGGGTAAGTTTTAAATAAAGCCAACTGCCCCGCTGATAAGTATTGTTTATACTGATCTATATTCGCCTGCGTGATGGTAAACAGCGGTGTGTCATTGGCGAACGGATCCACATGATGTTGCCCCGCTTGGTAACCGGCGGGTGCTGTGGTTAAGCCACCTTGCCAAGCTGGAATAGTTCCGGCCGCATTACCAGCGCGCTCGCCTCCGAGTGGCATCAGCGTGCTGGTCAATTGTGCTGCTTGTTGTGCAGACACTGCAGCTAATGCAGGTAAAGCTGGCAGCACTAAAATCATCACTGTCAGTACGCTTTTGCTGTTTAACATTGTAGTTTTCTCCGCTGTCAGTCAGATACAGTTCGCACTTCAATCACACTTCAAGCGCCAGTACCGGCGGTTAAAAGCGCTCGATCACACTGGCTGGCACGCGATACAGGGGCTAGACCCTTCTCTCATAGAGTACAGAGCAATCATGATGCCAACTTTGTCTCTTTAAGAAATAAAAAACCCTTTTAATTCAATGATCTAGCAGTCTTTTTTAGACCACAAAGTCACATCAATTATCATCAGAAAACAACTGAAGAATGACCAAATCGACGTAAAAAAATATATTTATCAGAAATAGTCAATCATCAGACAGCGAGGTATGTGCAGTCATATTATCTATAGATAAGTGTAATTCAGTACTAAAAATAGCCAAGAGTGGCTAAAGGTAACCTTTAGCAGGTTATAAAGCGCGGGTAACACATGACTCATGAGTGCCAGACTGACTGCTCAGGCAGGACGCGTTTAAGCAGTCAGTCGGCTTTGCATCTGTGCTTGCACATTCAACGCAGAAGCATCGCTGCCCTACGCTGAATGTCATACATCGCTTTAAACAGCGAGGCTTTTTTCCAGCACTTCAAACAAGTCGGCTGATAAGTCACCGCTGTTTTTAATGCGTTTGAGCTGCATTTGCATCATTTCCTGTTGATGCAAATCATAACGCTGCCAACGGGTCAACGGCGAGATCATACGCGCAGCGATTTGTGGGTTTAAGGCATCCAGCTCAATCACCTTATCCGCTAAGAAGGCATAACCTGAACCATCCAGAGCATGGAAATTTGGCGTGTTTTGCGTACTAAACGCACCAATCACCGCGCGCACTTTATTGGGGTTCTTAATGCTAAATGCTGGATGGTGCAATAAATGCTGCACACGCTCCAAACCATCAGGCAATACCGCCGCCGCCTGCACACTGAACCACTGATCCATCACAATAGGATCATCAGCAAAACGATCAGCAAAGCTCTCGAGTGCTTGCTCGGCTTCATCATGGAAAGGTGAGTTAACTAAACAGGCCAAGGCTGATAGGCGCTCGGTCATATTGTCTGATACGCCAAACTGATCAACACACTCATCGACAATGTCTAAATCATCCGTGCGCATCAAATACGCCAGCAGCATATTCTGCAAACGACGGCGAGCAATATCTTCAGCTTGCGCCACATAAGGGGTTTGCAGCGATACTTTACGCAGTGCATGGTAACGCGCCAGCATCGGCTCTTTTAATGCGTAAGCCAATTGGTCGCTGACATATTCACGTGCCTGATGAATTGCCAAAGGATCGGCTTGCTCGTACTGCTCAATGATATAGCCCGTGCCCGGCAGCGCGATAAACTCCGCCAGCATAGCCGGATCTAAATCCTCTTGCGCCAGCAACGCACGAAACACTTCGACTAAACGGCTATCCAGCATCGGCTCTTGGGTTTCGTACAACTGCCCTACCACATCTTCAATCGCCTGCAGCGCCAATTGTTGCCCCGCCTCCCAACGATTAAAGCCATCAGTATCGTGTTGCAGCAAGAACACCAGATCATCACGGCTGTAGTCATAATCCATGATCACTGGCGCAGAGAAGCCACGCAACAACGATGGCAACGGCTGTTCAGGCACATTGATAAAGCTAAAGGTTTGCTCCGCTTCAGTGATCGACAACACGCGCTCATCGGCTATGGCGGTATTTTCGCCTGCCAGCTGTAAAGGCAAGGCCACGCCTTGTGCATTCAGCAGCGCCATACTCAATGGAATCACAAAGGGTAATTTATTGCTTTGTCCTGGGGTATCAGGGCAGCTTTGTTTCACCGTCAACTGATAAGTCTGCGTCGCCGCATCATAGCTATCACTGATGTGTAACTGCGGCGTACCGGCTTGACTGTACCAGCGTTTGAACTGGGTTAAGTCTGTACCACTGACACTTTCCATCGCAGCAATAAAGTCATCGCAGGTCACTGCTTGGCCATCATGGCGCTCAAAGTATAAGTCTGAGCCTTTACGAAAGGTTTGCGCACCGAGCAAGGTGTGCAACATGCGCACAACTTCGGCGCCTTTCTCATAAATAGTTAAAGTATAGAAGTTGGAGATTTCCATATACTGCGCTGGGCGTACAGGGTGCGCCATGGGACCGGCATCTTCAGCAAACTGATGGGTGCGCAAATAAGCCACATCTTCAATACGCTTGACCACACGAGAGTTCATATCGGCGGAGAACTCACTGTCACGAAATACGGTAAAACCTTCTTTGAGTGACAACTGGAACCAATCACGGCAAGTGACACGGTTGCCTGACCAGTTATGGAAATACTCATGCGCCACAATGCTTTCGATACGCTGGTGCGCCGCATCTGTGGCCGTTTCAGCTTTGGCCAGTACACAGCTGGAGTTAAAGATATTCAGACCCTTATTCTCCATCGCACCCATATTGAAATCATTCACCGCTACGATCATAAAAATATCTAAATCGTATTCACGACCGTAGACCTCTTCATCCCAACGCATGGATTTTTTCAGACTGTCCATACCGTGCTGGCATTTATCAATATTTTCTGGCTCCACGTACATGCGCAGCGCCACTTCGCGGCCACTCATGGTGATGAAGGTATCTTCCACACACCACAAATCACCGGCCACGATAGCAAATAAATAGGCGGGCTTTTTAAAAGGATCTTCCCAAGTCGCCCAATGCCTGCCGTCTTCACTATCGCCCTCAGCCACGGGGTTACCGTTGGAGAGCAAAATGGGATAGCTGTGCTTTTCGGCATGAATGGTCGTAGTAAAACGACTCATCACATCGGGGCGATCAAGGTAGTAGGTGATCTTGCGAAAGCCTTCCGCCTCACACTGCGTACAGAACATACCCGATGACTTGTACAGGCCTTCCAGTGCAGTATTGTTTTGCGGCTCAATGCGCACCGTGCTGCTCAGTTCAAAACGGCTGTGCTGCGGCTGCACTTGTAAAGCATCAGCGCTGAGTTGGTATTCAACAGCTGTTAAAGGCTGACCATCGAGCGCCAGCGTCAACAACTCCAACGCTTGTCCATGCAACAGTAACGGCGGCAAACTGCTATCGAGTGCTGGATTGCGCTGCATCAGCAAGCGCGCATGCACCAACGCATGGTCTTCATACAGCTCAAACGTCAGGTGTGTTTCATCAATCAGGTAATCGGGTAGACGATAATCGCTTAAGGCGATCATTTTCGGTTGTTCGGTACGCATCATAAACACCTCAACTTAAAACACACTGACTTAAGAACTTACAGCTTATACCGCCACACTGTCATTGACGCTGACCGCCAACTGGTACGACGTATATTTACGGATATTGATCACGCCGGTATCAAACAGCAAGTACTGCCCCTTAATACCAATCAAGGTGCCCTCTGCAACGGGGTTTTTATCCAAATTAAAGCTGCTGATTTTTGCCGGATAGGCTTCGACGGGATAGGCGATATCCAGTACATCCACATCGTTAATGGGCTGAATGGCTTGCAAACCAAAACGTTGCTGCAGCGCTTGTAAAGGCTGCGCGCAACTGTCGAGTAACTGCTCACGAATGGCAACTAAATCAATCGGCTCTACATCACCTTTGAGCAGCGTTCGCCAGTTGGTGCGATCCGCCACTTGACTGCGCAGCACATCTTCGACAAAGCCCGATTGCTGGCGCGTCGCAACCCGAAAGATCGGCAGCGCCTGAATCGCACCTTGATCCAACCAACGGGTTGGCAGTTGCGTGCCACGGGTAATCCCCACTTTAACCCCGGTCGAATTGGCTAAATAAACGAAATGATCGGTCATGCAGAAGTTTTGCGCCCACTCTGGATCACGGCAGGTACCGGCATCATAATGGCATTTTTCTGGGCTCATCATGCAGCTGTCGCATTGCGCCAGCTTAGAAAAGCAAGGCCAGCAATAACCTTGAGCAAAGCTTTTCTTGGTTAAGCGCTGGCAATGACTGCAATTGATCGCGCCTAGAAACTCTAGACGCAAAGTTTTGCCAATCAGCGGATTGAGTGCATGTTGCTCACCGGCTAAGCGCAAGCTGTATTGTGCGGGCGCATCGAGAGCAATCTGCATTTTACTGATGGCGCCGCGACCTAATTCCAGCATCAGTGCAGCGTTCCGGCGGCAGGGGCAAACAATGCCGCTTGCGCGTCGGTGAGTTTCTTTTTAGTTTGCTTGGCGCATTCTTGACCGCCTAAGTAACCGGTGCGTTCTTCTTCTGGCAAATGGGTTTGCTCCCATACAATCATCGCTTGCATGGTCAGCTCTTTCTGTTCTTGCGTCAGCTTAGTGCCATCGCCCCACTTACCAATTTCCATCGCTAATTTTAAAGTTTCATAGGTTTCAGGCGTGATACTTTGGATTAAATCAGCAAAACTTTTCATCATTGATTCCTAAACAAAATAAATTAAAGGCATTACGCCGCACGGTGCCGCGCAATCAGCGCAAACACACCACCACTTAAACAACCCAGCACTAAACCACTGACATGCGCCGCATTAGCAATTTGCCCAAAGCCCAAGGCTGTCACGACGCCAAACAAGCATAACAGCAGCCAAATCAGCATCATAGCCACCACGCCATTGGGCAGCGCATAACTGGCCTGCGGATCAATACGTTGATAAATCCAGCAATGCCCCAGCACTGCATAGAGCACACCGGATAAGCCACCAAAGAGTGACATACCAGAAAACATAAATTGAATAACATTAGACACCAGCGCCGCGAGCAAGGTCAGCAGCAATAAAAACAGCTTACCTTGCTGATATTCAATGCGCCGCCCCAGCTCCCAGTACCAGAGCATATTCATTGCCAGGTGCATCACACCAAAATGCAACAGCATCGGTGACCATAAACGCCACCATTGGCCCAACTCTAAACCGCGCTCCAAGGTTTGAAAGTAAATATAACCACCTTCAACCTTGAAATCATTAAAGGTAAACCAGCGCACCGTATCAAAATCAGCCCCTAACTGGGTCACAGCAGCGACCAGCAAGCAGGCGATGATCACTGCCGCCGTCACCACACTTCTGCGCAATTGAGCAACCAAGCCCAGCGTCTGATAACCAGACTGCATCTTTGCGTGTGACGCACTCGCTGCTGGAGCGACCAGCTGTCCACTTTGATACTGCTGATAGAGCTCTTCCACTTGTTCAGCCAATGCGGCACTGCCCACCCACAACACCTGCGCACCACTCTCTTCAGTAACGCGGTGAGCAATTGCGTAGTGCTGTAAAATTTGGATAAAGGCGGCTAAATCTGTATCCAGCGTCACCTGTAAGGCGCGACTCCAACTCATGGTTTACATCCTTACTCTTGGGCATCCACCCAAACAAAATGATCCGCCAACAAACGCTCTTCTTGGCCGAGGCGGTAGGCGACCAACTTGCCGCCGTTGACTGCGCTGTAATCCAGACAGGCTAAATTAGAACGAATTAAACTGGGTTGGCCTTGCCGCCAATAATGCCCCACGAACAACAAAGGTTGCTGCGCATCATAGTTATTAATCTGACGTAAGTATTGGGCTGGCAAAGGCTTCTGCGCAATGTGCTCAGGTAAGGCATCCGGCTGAAACACCACATCACCGTAAGTTAATGCCGAGTGATCATCATGCCAAAACTTGGTGCGAAACGATGAGCGGCGATAACCGTCCTGCCCTATTTGCGACATGCCGTAGGGCAGCGGCAAGTTCACTCCACGCAGCAAACGGTTAAAGGTTTGATCCGCTAAACTGCCGCTGATGGCCGATTGACGAATAAATTCACTATCAATACGCCCATCAACAAAGCGTGTGCGCAGATTCTGGATTAAACGCTCATCCCAGCAAGCATGCACAGCACGAAAACGTTCAGCATCAATAAACAACGGCAACTGTAAAAACCATTCATTAAAGTCCCCCCAATCATAGGGGTGCTCTGCAAATTGCTCGATGGTTTCTCGCTGCAAACGGGCATGACGCTTATTGTGCGCGCGTACATATTCATCACCGCCTTCTTGCAAGGGCGTATTCCAAGCCAGTGCGTAGTATTCATGATTGCCCATAATACAATGGGCATGACCGGCCTCCACCATGGCATGCACGAGCAGTAAGGTTTCGCGGATATGCGGGCCGCGGTCAATTAAATCACCCAAAAACAAGGCTTGGCGCTGTGGATGCTGCCATACGCCAGCACGTTTGCTATAACCCAATAGCGCCAGCAAGCGCTCCAATGAGCGGGCACAACCGTGCACATCACCGATCAGGTCATAGTTGCGCGCCGGATCAAGCCACATTATTTATGATCCTGACCCAAGCGGCTGCCCCAACCGAGCTTGTCACGGCACACCGCGTAAAAATTATGATCTAAGGGGTGCAGTAAGCGCAGCTTTTGCGGCTTGCGCTGAATGTGCAAGGTATCGCCCGGCGCACAAGTGACATGGTTTTGCCCATCACAAGACACCAGCGGATAAATCGTCATGTCTTCAGCCACCACCACTTTTAACTCGCTGTCGGCATCCACCACAATCGGACGGCTCGACAAGGTGTGCGGATACATCGGCACAATCACTATGGCATCCAAGCGTGGGTGCATAATAGGCCCACCGGCGGAGAGCGCATACGCAGTTGAACCTGTGGGCGTCGCGATAATCAAACCGTCGGCTTTGAGGCTATAAACAAACTGGCCATCAATAAACAATTCAAACTCAATCATGCGCGTGGATTTACCGGGGTGCAGCACCACATCGTTCAGCGCATCACCTTGGCCAATTGGCACACCATCGCGGCGCACTTCTGTTTCCAATAGAAAACGCTGCTCAACGGTGTAATTACCTGCCAGCACTTCAGAAATTTGCGATTCTAAATGTTCAGGTGAAATATCCGTCAAAAAACCTAAGCTGCCACGGTTAATACCCAATACCGGCACACCTTGCTGAGCCAGCGCGCGCGCTGCACCCAGCATAGAACCATCACCACCGACCACAATAACCAGATCACAGACTTCACCCAGCAGTTTGCGCGAACTGGTTTGCAAATTATGGCCCGGCAGCATCTCAGCAATCGTCTCTTCTAAGATGACATGCAAGTGCCGTCCAATCAGATACCGCTTCAGGCGGCGAATGGTATCCAAAACACGCACGCTACCCATGCGGCCAATAATGCCAATATTGCGAAACTGTTCCATATGATCTGCGCCCTAGCTGAAACTCAATAAATAAATCTTTTCAAACCGTCTAAACCACTCACAGCTTTTTGCGGATCCAATACATATAAGTGCCGTCATTTTCGCTGCTTTCAAGGAGCTCATGCTCTAAAAACATACAAAATTTTGGTATATCACGCTGAGTTGATGGGTCAGTGGCTATCACTTTAAGTACCGCACCTGGGCTCAGCTCGCGCACTTTAGTGTGCAGCATCATCACCGGCTCAGGGCAAAAAAGACCGCTGGCATCCAATTGCGCATCAACTTCTATAAGCATCTGTGTCACCTTCGTTCTACCTTTGAGTTCATGTGTAGTGCAGCAAAGCCTTATATCGTTGGTAAAAAAGCCCGCTGCAGCATGCCGTACTGAGCACTGCACTGACTTACAAGTCAGCCTTGGTGCTTTACCTATTATTCAGAGCTGGGTAGTGTGCAGGCACTAATAACAAGATGGATTCTATGCCATGAGCGATCTGATTCACTACAGCTGTACCGAAGGCATTGCTACCTTAACCCTAAATAACGGCAAAGTTAATGCCATTTCGCCGGCTATGATTGACGCATTTAATCGCTGCTTGGATCAAGCTGAGCACGATAAAGCCATCGTCATTGTGACCGGCCAGCCCGGTATTTTATCCGGCGGCTATGATTTAAAAGTTATGACAGCCAGCCCTGAACAAGCAATTAACTTGGTGGCGGCGGGCTCTACTTTAGCGCGACGCATGTTAGCACACCCCTACCCGATCATCGTTGCCTGCTCTGGGCATGCCATTGCTAAGGGTGCGTTTTTATTGCTGTCGGCGGACTACCGTATTGGCGTGGACGGGCCTTTTAATATCGGTCTCAACGAAGTGCTGATTGGTATGACCATGCACCACGCAGGTATTGAGCTGGCGAAAGATCGCCTCACTCAGCCCGCCTTTCAGCGTGCAGTGATCAATGGTGAATTATTCAGCCCAGAGGCTGCGATTAACGCAGGTTTCTTAGATCACGTGGTTGCGGCGCACGATTTACTGCAAACAGCACAAGCGGTGGCCACACAGATGAAAAAAATCAATATGCGCGCGCATCGCAACACCAAGCTTAAAGTGCGCCAGCATCTACTGGAGGCTTTAGATCGTGCTGTGGAGTTGGATAAAACTCAGTTGATGTAACATTCACCTTGAGCTTGCAGCACAGTGCTGCAAGCGCGTTAGCCGCTAGCCGGACGTATGGCTTCAATTAAGTAGCTGATGTCATACCCCAACTGCTCGCTGATGCGCTGGGCTTGCTCACGCAGTAAATCCAGATCGGGATACTGCTCAAAACTTGAAGGCACCAGCAAAATCACATTGCCTTCTTTGACCGGAATTTCCCAGTAATGGCGATAAAATAAACCGCGCAGCAACGCCGCACCTAGAGGGCTGCCATCCAGCGTTGCCCACTGATTAATAATCAGCCAGCCACCTAGATTTAATTTATTTTGACACTTGGTTAAAAAGCCCCACGCTAAATGCCCTGCTGAAGGCCCACTATCGGTGTACATATCTAAATAAATTAGATCTGCGGTTTCTGCGCTATCAATCAAGTGCAAAGCATCACCGATACGAATGGTTAAGCGCGGATCATCGCTCATCGCCATATGCTGCATGGCAATACGCGGCAGCGGTTCGCGCAGTTCTAAAACCTCCACATCGTCCAGCGGCAAGGTGGCTAAACACACCTCAGTCAAGCTGCCAGCCCCCAGACCTAAAAACAACGCTGTTTCCGGATGCTCATGACACAAACTGGCCAACAGCATGGCACGTGTGTAGTCGTACTTGAGATACAGCGGATTGTCATAGAGCACACAGCTCTGCTCAAAACGATCACCAAACTCCAAGTAGCGGTAACCATTGTTCTCCACCACGCGAATCACACCGTACTC
>CANRHT010000035.1 GCA_947630465.1 uncultured Pseudomonadaceae bacterium | reverse complement strand
TTAGCCGATAGCGGTGAAATATGGCGCGCGCCGGGCCTCAAAATTGGTGAGTTACCGCAAGAGTTGCCAGTGGCTGATGATAAGACCATTTTTGAAGTGGTATCTGAAGGCCTAGATGGCGTGGGTGCTTTATTGGCTGAGTTCAACCACATCAGTCAAAACATCCAAACCGATGAAGACTTAAATAAAATGATGCACGTGCAACAAGAGCTCGAAGCACGTGATGGCTGGCGCTTACAGCAATTGGTTGACAGCACCTTAAGCCGTTTACAGTTGCCAGCGGATAAGAAAATGAATGAGTTGTCCGGTGGTTGGCGCCGTCGCGTGCTGCTGGCGCAAGCGCTAGTGGCTGAGCCAGATTTGTTATTGCTCGATGAGCCGACCAACCACTTGGATATTGGCGCTATTGCTTGGTTGGAAGATGCTTTATTAAACTTCACCGGTGCAGTGCTGTTTATTACCCACGACCGGGCATTTTTACAAAACCTTGCGACACGTATTTTAGAGCTCGATCGGGGTCATTTGATTGACTGGAACGGTGATTACGCCAGTTTCCTTGAGCATAAAGAACAACAGTTGGCGGCTGAAGAAACTGCGAATGCGTTATTTGATAAAAAGCTGGCGCAAGAAGAAGTGTGGATTCGCCAAGGCATTAAAGCGCGCCGTACGCGTAACGAAGGCCGTGTGCGTGAGTTAAAAGCGTTGCGCGTTGAACGCAGTCAGCGCCGTGAGCGTCAAGGCAGCGCTAATATCAGTATTGGTGCCGCTGAAAAGTCAGGTAAGCAAGTCATAGTGGTGGAAAATGTAAGCTTTGCGCATCCAGGTGGGCGTGAGCTGATTAAAGACTTCTCGATGGTGCTGCAGCGCGGTGATCGTATTGGCCTGCTCGGTGCCAATGGTAGCGGTAAAACCACTTTGCTCAAGTTGCTGCTGGGTGATTTACAACCAACAGTGGGCACTATTGAGGTGGGCACTAAACTGGAAGTGGCGTACTTCGATCAGTTGCGCCATCAACTTGATCCGGAAAAAACGGTGATTGAAAACGTCGGTGAAGGCAGCGACACCATTATGATCAATGGTCAAAGTAAGCATGTGCTGAGCTACTTAGGCGACTTCTTATTCAGCCCGCAGCGTGCCCGTACTCCAGTCAAAGCTTTATCCGGTGGCGAGCGTGCGCGCTTGTTACTCGCGAAGTTGTTTACCCGTCCAGCGAATTTGTTGGTGCTCGATGAGCCGACCAACGACCTTGATGTGGAAACGCTTGAGCTACTGGAAGAAGTGCTGATGGAGTTTAAAGGTACTGTATTGATCGTCAGTCACGACCGTGCGTTTTTAGATAACGTGGTCACCAGTACCTTAGTCTTTGATGGCACTGCGCAAGTGCGTGAGTATGTCGGTGGCTTTGAGGATTGGATCAGACAGGGTGGCAGTATGCGCTTGCTCGGTGTGACCGATGACCTTGAAGCACCGGTTATGGCGAGCAAAATTGCCGCCAACAGTGATGCAGGACAAGAGAGTCAGCAAAAAACTGAGCCAGCACTGGAAAAATCCAGCAATGATGGCATAGTGCCGCAAAAGAAACTCAGCTACAAACTGCAACGCGAACTGGATGCCATTCCTGAGCGTATTGATGCATTAGAAACTGAGTTGGCCGCCTTGCATGAACAGACCAATCAAGTCGACTTTTATCAGCAGTCAATTGATGTCACTGAAGCTGTCTTGGCGAACATTACTGCTGCACAAGAGCAGCTTGATGCACTGATTGAGCGTTGGGCTGAACTGGATAGCTAAAGGATATATAAGGACCTGTATGGCTGTAGAGTATCGTATTACGCTCGATGATGAGCATGCGTTTAATTACCGTATTGAGCTGGAACGCGATCAGCTCAAAACGGTGCAGCAAAATACACCGCATGAGTGGACACGCTTAGATCATCAAAAGTGCATCAACTGTCCGTTAAATAGCGAACAGCATAAATACTGCCCTGCAGCCGTTGACCTGCAAACCGTGGTCGAGGATTTTCGCGGTTTGCCGGCGTTTAAAAAAGCCTGGGTGCATGTGCGCACCTCTGAGCGTGAATACAGCAAAATGGTCAATCTCGAAGAAGGCTTGCGCTCCTTGCTTGGGGTGATTATGGCAACCTCGGCTTGCCCGATTCTCACTCGCTTAAAACCTATGGCGCATAACCATTTACCTTTCGCCAGCAGTAACGAGTTTGCTTTACGTACCATTTCGATGTACTTGATGCGTGCCTTGTTTGATGCGCGCGATGGTAAAACAGCGGATTGGGAATTGACCGGGCTGACAGAGGATTTTAAAGCCTTGCAGTTGGTCAATCAGGCACTCTGGCATCGTATTCATGACGCCTGCGCTGGGGATACCAATTTAAAAGCTTTTTTAAATTTCTTTTCCATGTCATCCAGCATGACCTATTCACTTGAGACGCAGTTGCAGAAAATACGTCCCTTGGTGATGAATTGATCTAATGCGCTGCTGACACTACAGGCAGCGCCATCTCGATTGGCTGACTGCCTGTGATGCCGTGCTGCTGTTACTCGTCGGAGTGATCTTTGAGGTCAATCGCCAACACATCACAAGGCGCACCTGAGAGCAGGTCGTTGGTGGTGGAACCCAGTAACAGTGCCAAGCCATGGCGACCATGACTGCCGACTACAATCAAATCACAGCCTTGCTCTTTAGCGAGCTGGTGTATTTCTTGGCGTGGTTGGCCAAAGCGTAAATGGCAATTATTTTCCTTTAATAATTCGTGTTGCTCGGCAAGGATATTGAGCTTTTCTTGCGCCTGCTCGGTTTGTTGTTGCTGCAACAGTGAAATGTCCATTGGCACATCGCCACCAAAGGCCATCGTCAGTGGCTCAACGATATGCACTAAGGTGGCTTGGCAAGATAAAGCGCCACACAGCTGCGATGCTTTATCTAAAACACGATGGCAATCTTCGGTTAAATCAATCGCAATAAGAATATGTGAGTACGTCATGCGGGCCTCGCTGACTGCGCGCGCTGTGGATGGCTGGCGCAGTTGAGATTAAATATTTAAAAGTGCGTATTGCGCAGCCAGTTGTTCAAGGCTTTGCGTGATGCTTGTGGCGTATTTTTCAATCACGAAAGGTACGCTGTGATCATTGTAGTTCTTTAATGAGCCTTCAATGTAGCGCCACTTGACCGCGATTGCACGTAATGATTGCTGTGTATGGGTGGTGTTTTTAGGGTGCTTTTGTAAGGTTGTTAAAGTGTCAGTAAAGAGTTGAGTTAACTCATCCAAAGGCTGCTTTTCGCCATCGCCAAAAAAAGAAGCACCAATTGATGTGCTGCGCGCCGCATAGTCACTGGCAATGCTTTGCATTAACAGGCTTTGTTCGCGAGCGAGTTGTGTCAACTGTGGCACCTGATAAGGTTGCTCTTGAGCAATGAGTTGCGCTAAATCTTGGCTGTTTTTTAAAACATGAGCGTTGTACTGCGCCAGATCAGCAATCGGTTGCAAATCGCTGTAACCCTGCTGCTGTATATCGTCGATCACCTTATTGAGCTGACGGCGATAGGCGCTAAAGTCATTGAGTAACTGCGCCTTAAGGGCAAGCGCTGCAGGGCTGAGCTGGGGCGCGAGGGTGTTTAAGTGCTGCTGCGATAACGCTAGATTCTGCCGCGCTGCATCGGCATAACGTTGATCAGGTTCGGCGCTATTGAACATATAAAAATTACCGATACTGCGCTGTACTGCTAAGCGGATATGGTAGAGATCAGTACTGACAGTGGCAGCTATGGTGCTGGGTTCTGGATGTTGTTCTGCAGCGATCAGTGCTGTGGGGGTGCTGATCAATAGGCTCATGCATAGAGCGAGGAAAGATTTTTTCATAGATATTGCTCCGAATTGTCATGGTTTTTATTGTTGTTATGAGTTGTGTCACTCTTTTTATAGTGCTGTTGCAAGTGTTTACTGTGCTGTTTTTCTGGGTTTTTTCGCGTTGCAGTCACGCTGTTGTGTAGGGTAACGCTCTAGTACTAAATATATTTTCCTTTTAAAACAATGCTTTAGCAGTTGGTTTGACAGGGTTAAGACGAATTATTCAGGTGGATAATTGACAAAGGTCATAAATTGCGTGAATGTGTGTCAACCCAAATCAAACGGGCGTATGAAATGCATCCTAGCATGACTGCAGCTATTGTGTTCAATGCACAATCAGTCGCAAGCTGGTATGTACTGCGCAACGTGCTATGCACTTTGTTTAATTGCTGTCAGTGCCCCATGTGTAACTGCTCAGCGTCCATATAGTGGAGATCAGTTGATGATTTACGAAGGTAAAGCCATCACGGTAGAAGCGCTTGAAGATGATATTGTCGAATTTAAATTCGATCTCAAGGGCGAGTCCGTTAACAAGTTTAATCGTCTTACACTGACAGAACTGCGTGATGCAGTTGCCGCAATCAATGCCAATAACGCTGTTAAAGGTGTAGTTGTGACCAGTGCTAAGGATGTATTCATTGTTGGAGCAGATATTACGGAGTTTGTAGAAAACTTTAAGCTGCCAGAAGACGAGTTGGTTGCAGCCAACCTTGAAGTCAATGCGTTCTTTAACGCATTTGAAGATCTGAAAATGCCGACTGCAGCAGCCATTAATGGCATCGCTTTAGGCGGTGGTTTTGAAATGTGCTTGGCGGCGGATTACCGCGTTATGGCCGATAGCGCAAAAATCGGTTTGCCAGAAGTCAAATTGGGTATTTATCCGGGTTTCGGCGGAACTGTACGTTTACCGCGGGTGATCGGTGCTGATAACGCCATTGAATGGATTGCTGCAGGTAAAGAAGCGCGTGCTGAAGAAGCGCTTAAAGTGGGTGCCGTCGATGCGGTGGTCAGCGCTGATAAATTAACTGCCGCAGCGGTTGATATGGTCAAGCGTGCGATAGCTGGCGAGTTGGATTACAAGGCTAAGCGTCAAGTTAAGCTGGAAAAAATCAAGCTCAATGCCATTGAACAAATGATGTGCTTTGAAACAGCCAAAGGTTTTGTCGCCGGTAAAGCCGGCCCCAATTATCCAGCACCTGTTGAAGCCATTAAAGCCATGCAAAAAGCGGCCAATCATGGTCGTGATAAAGCCCTAGAGATCGAGTCTAAAGGTTTAGCTAAACTGGCGAAAAGCTCAGTGTCGGAAAGCTTGGTTGGCTTGTTCTTAAATGACCAAGAACTGAAGCGTAAAGCTAAAGTGCATGAGAAAATTGCCCGTGATGTAAAGCTGTCTGCAGTCTTGGGTGCGGGGATTATGGGTGGTGGTATTGCCTATCAATCGGCGCTAAAAGGCACGCCCATCTTAATGAAAGATATCCGCGAAGAAGGTATTCAGTTAGGTCTCGATGAAGCTGCTAAGTTGCTGGTCAAACGTCTTGAGCGTAAGCGCATTAAGCCTGATGCGATGGCGAAGGCGTTAAATGCAATTCGTCCAACCATGTCGTACGGTGATTTTGGTCATGTCGATATCGTGGTTGAAGCTGTTGTCGAAAATCCAAAAGTAAAGCAAGCCGTGTTGGCGGAAGTTGAGCAGCATGTGGGTGACAGCACCGTTATTGCTTCGAACACTTCAACCATCTCAATCAACTTGTTGGCTCAGGCGCTCAAGCGTCCAGAAAACTTTGTTGGCATGCACTTCTTCAACCCTGTGCACATGATGCCTTTGGTTGAAGTGATCCGTGGTGAGCACTCCTCTGACGAAGCGGTCGCAACGACCGTGGCTTACGCGCAAAAAATGGGTAAAAACCCGATCGTGGTGAATGACTGCCCAGGCTTCTTAGTCAATCGCGTGCTCTTCCCCTACTTTGGTGGCTTCGCTAAGTTGATCAGCGCTGGTGTTGATTTTGTGCGCATTGATAAGATCATGGAAAAATTTGGTTGGCCGATGGGTCCTGCGTATTTAATGGACGTGGTGGGTATTGATACCGGACACCATGGCCGTGACGTCATGGCTGAAGGTTATCCTGATCGGATGAAAGATGATCAGCGTTCAGCGGTTGATGCGCTGTATGAAGCGGATCGTTTAGGTCAGAAAAACGGTAAAGGTTTTTATACCTACGAGACGGATAAGCGTGGCAAACCGAAAAAAGTTGTGGATGAGGCAATTGCTGGTGTTTTAGCACCGATCGTCTACGAACAGCGTGAAGTGAGCGATGCAGACATCATCAATTGGATGATGATTCCATTGTGCATGGAAACGGTACGTTGCCTTGAGGACGGTATCGTTGAGACGGCTGCCGAAGCGGATATGGGCTTGATTTACGGTATTGGTTTTCCGCCGTTCCGTGGTGGGGCTTTGCGCTACATCGACAGTATCGGTGTCGCAGAGTTCGTCGCTTTAGCCGACACATATGCGGACTTGGGTGCTTTATATCACCCGACCGAAAAATTGCGTGAAATGGCTAAAAACGGTCAGACCTTTTTCGGTTAATCGCGGACAGATTAGAGCGGGAGTAAAGATATGAGCTTGAATCCAAGAGATGCAGTGATTGTCGACTTTGGACGTACCCCGATGGGTCGTTCCAAAGGCGGCATGCACCGCAACACACGTGCTGAAACCATGTCAGCACAGTTAATTACGGGCTTATTGAACCGTAATGACAAAGTTAATCCAGCAGAAGTTGAAGATGTAATCTGGGGTTGTGTGAACCAAACCTTAGAGCAGGGTTGGAACGTAGCGCGCATGGCGTCATTAATGACGGCGATTCCGCACACCAGTGCTGCACAGACAGTGAGCCGTTTGTGCGGCTCATCCATGAGTGCGTTGCACACCGCCGTACAAGCGATTCAAACCGGTAACGGTGATGTGTTTGTGATTGGTGGTGTTGAGCATATGGGTCATGTGGGTATGATGCACGGCGTGGATCCTAATCCGCATCTGTCACTTTATGCCGCCAAAGCGTCAGGCATGATGGGCTTAACCGCAGAAATGCTGGGTAAAATGCACGGGATTAAACGCGAGCAGCAAGATGCTTTTGGTGAGCGTTCGCACCGTTTGGCACAAAAAGCCACTGTTGAGGGTAATTTCAAAAACGAAATTATCGCAATGGAGGGCTATGATGCTGATGGTTTCTTGAAAGTGTTTGATTACGATGAAACCATTCGTCCTGAAACAACACTGGACAGCTTAGCTGCCTTGCGCCCAGCCTTTGATCCAAAGAACGGTACTGTTACGGCAGGCACTTCGTCGCAGATTACAGATGGTGCTTCATGCATGATCGTTATGTCAGCGCAGCGTGCGAAAGATCTTGGTATTGAGCCAATGGCCGTGGTGCGTTCCATGGCCGTGGCAGGTGTTGACCCCGCTATTATGGGTTACGGCCCTGTACCTGCAACACATAAAGCGTTGAAACGTGCGGGTTTGACGATGGATGATATTGATTTCGTCGAGCTCAACGAAGCTTTTGCCGCGCAAGCTTTGCCGGTGCTGAAGGATCTAAAACTGCTGGATAAAATGGAGCAGAAGGTTAACTTGCACGGTGGTGCTATTGCTTTAGGACACCCCTTTGGTTGTTCAGGTGCGCGTATCTCCGGTACTCTGCTCAATGTGATGCAGCAAAACAGTGGTACGTTCGGTTTAGCAACCATGTGTATTGGTTTAGGTCAAGGTATCTCGACGGTGTTTGAGCGCGTTTAACTCGCACTTAAATGACTGAAGCCGAGGCCTTGTACCTCGGCTTTTTTTATCAGGAGTTGCAATGAGTTTAACGACAGGTCTGTATCAGCATTATAAAGGGCAACAATACCGCGTGCTGGGCGTGGCAAAACACTCTGAAACAGAAGAAGAGTTAGTGGTCTATCAAGCGCTGTATGGCGCATTTGGCCTGTGGGTTCGCCCTTTATCGATGTTCACTGAACAGGTTGAAGTGGATGGCCAACAACAGGCGCGGTTTACTTTGTTACAAGCCGAGAAAAGTCTGTTTTCACCCGCGTAACACCTTAAGCAAATGTAGCAAAAACTTGACCTATGCGGGTTTCAACCTATATATAGCGTCACTATAAAGTCAGTTAACGCATTTTTATCTGGTGTTTTTAGCGCTAAGCTGAGCACACCACCTTATTTATTCCAGGAATATACTGAGCAATGAGCAAATCACTGGTTATCGTAGAGTCCCCCGCTAAAGCAAAGACCATCAACAAATACTTAGGTAATGAGTATGTGGTGAAGTCGAGCGTGGGTCATATTCGTGATTTACCGACCAGTGGTTCTTCTGCTGCCGGTAAAGAGCCAGCTAAGCGTGGCAAAGCAGCCGACACGGCACAGTTAACGCCCAAACAAAAAGCCATGCGCACGTTGGTGGCGAGAATGGGCATTGATCCGGAAAATGATTGGAAGGCCCGTTACGAGATTTTACCGGGTAAAGAAAAAGTCATTGAAGAGTTGCGTCGACTCGCCAAAGACGCTGACACCATTTATCTGGCAACGGACTTGGACCGCGAAGGTGAGGCCATTGCCTGGCATTTGCGCGAAGCCATTGGTGGCGATGACAGCCGTTATAAGCGCGTGGTGTTTAACGAGATTACCGAAAAAGCCATTCAAGGTGCGTTTGCCGAGCCGGGCCAACTGGATATTGATCAGGTGAATGCCCAGCAAGCGCGCCGGTTTTTAGACCGGGTAGTGGGTTTTATGGTGTCGCCCTTGCTGTGGAAGAAGGTCGCGCGTGGTTTGTCCGCAGGCCGTGTGCAGTCGGTGGCCGTTAAGCTTGTCGTTGAGCGTGAAAAAGAAATTCGCGCCTTTGTGCCAGAAGAGTTTTGGCAGGTGCATGCCGACTTAAATAATACGGCGCAGATCAATACACGCTTTGAAGTGGTGCGTGATGCGGGCAAAGCCTTCCGTCCGGTGAGCAAAGAGCAAACGGATGCCGCTTTAAGTGTGCTGAAAACCGCCGACTACTCAGTGGTCAAGCGTGAAGATAAACCCACCAGTAGCCGTCCGAGTGCACCTTATATCACTTCAACTTTGCAGCAGGCGGCCAGTACGCGTTTAGGTTTTGGCGTAAAGAAAACCATGATGCTGGCGCAGCGTTTATATGAAGCCGGTTACATCACTTATATGCGTACCGACTCGACCAATATCTCTAACGATGCCATTGAAATGGTGCGTGGTTTTATTGAGCAAGAGTTTGGTGCTAAATACCTGTTAGACAAACCGGTGTTTTACAGCAGCAAACAAGGCGCGCAAGAAGCGCACGAAGCGATTCGTCCTTCCGATGTCAACACACAAACCGCTCAACTTAAAAGCATGGAACGTGATGCCGAGCGCTTGTATGAGTTGATTTGGCGTCAGTTTGTCGCCTGCCAAATGCCTGCAGCAGAATACATTGCCACCAGCTTAACCGTCGAAGCTGCGCAGTTTGAATTACGTGCGCGCGGTCGTATTCTGAAATTTGATGGTTACACCCGAGTGCAGTTACCCCAGGGTAAAGGCGCTGAAGATGCAGTGCTGCCGGATCTGAAAAAAGGTGATGTGCTGGAGTTGCTCAAGCTTGACCCTACTCAGCACTTTACTAAGCCGCCCGCGCGCTTCAGTGAAGCCAGTTTGGTTAAAGAGTTAGAAAAACAAGGTATCGGGCGTCCATCCACCTATGCGGCCATTATTTCGACCATTCAAGACCGTGGTTATGTCGCGTTGCAAAATCGCCGTTTTTATGCAGAAAAAATGGGCGATATTGTCACTGAGCGCCTTGGCGAGAGCTTTGCCAACTTAATGGACTACAACTTTACCGCGCAAATGGAAGAGCGTTTAGACCACGTTGCCCATGGCGAGCTGCAGTGGAAACAGTTGCTTAACGATTTCTACAGTGACTTTAAGCAAAAGCTCGAAGCCGCTGATTCGACTGAAAATGGCATGCGTGAAAACACGCCGACGCTGACGGATATTCCTTGTAAAGAATGTGGTCGTCCGATGATGATTCGCACCGCATCCACAGGTGTGTTCTTGGGTTGTTCTGGTTATGCTTTGCCACCGAAAGAGCGCTGCAAGTCAACCATGAACCTGATCCAAGGTAATGAAATTGCAGAAGACGATGAGGGCGAGTCTGAATCATTATTGCTGCGTAATAAGCGCCGTTGTGACAAGTGCGATACGGCAATGGATGCTTATTTGCTGGATGAAACGCGCAAGCTGCATGTGTGCGGTAATAACCCCGACTGCAGTGGTTTTGCAGTGGAAGAGGGCGTATTTCGCATCAAGGGCTATGAAGGTCCAAGTTTAGAATGCGATAAGTGCGGCAGTGAAATGCAGCTCAAAACCGGTCGTTTTGGTAAGTACTTTGGTTGCACCAATACCGAATGTAAAAACACTCGTAAACTGTTGCGCAGTGGTGAGGCGGCGCCGCCAAAAATGGATCCAGTGCCTATGCCTGAGCTCAAATGTATCAATGTGGATGATACCTATGTGCTGCGTGATGGTGCTTCAGGTATGTTCTTGGCCGCCAGCCAGTTTCCAAAAAAACGTGAAACCCGTGCGCCTTTGGTGCTTGAGTTGCTGCCGCATAAAAAAGAAATTGATCCTAAGCATACTTACCTGTTTAGCGCGCCCACTCATGATCCTGATGGTCAGCCAACAGTTATTCGTTACAGCCGCAAAACCAAAGAGCAGTATGTGCAGTCGGAAATTGACGGCAAGCCCAGCGGTTGGAAAGCTTTTTACGACGGTAAGAAATGGCAAGTGGAAGATAAGCGTAAAAAATAATCCAAAGTTGGCAGTCATGCGCAGAGTCCAATAGTGGCTCTGTGTGACTTATTTAAATTTTTAAGAGTTGTTTATGTCCAGTGCGTTTTTGGAAATTGTTGAATTGCCTGACGGGCGTATTGTTTTGCGTCGGGCTGAAGAAGATACTGCGTTAGTCACCCTGACTTTTTCAGCGCAAGCGCGTGACTTTTTAAAAGCGCGTTATATTGATATTGCTAAAGAAATGTTTCATGCCGGTTTAATGGCCGCTGGGCAGTTGGCTGAAGAAGACAGCTTCGAGGACAGTGATGACGATGATCCAACTGGACACACGTTGCACTAACTGACGCTATGGAGCATTCCCGTCTGAGCAGTGCCAGCAAAGTGCGTTTGCCTGAGCAGCCTTATGAGTTGTTATTGGATTTTTTGACTGAGCGCTTCAAAGCAATCAGTCGTGAAATGTGGCGTCAGCGTATGCGCAGCGGCAAAGTCTTGGATGCCCAGCAGCAGCCTTTATTGCCTGAGCAACGCTATCAGGCTGGCGCGCTGGTTTATTATTTTCGTGAAGTGGCAGATGAGACTGTAGTGCCCTTTGTTGAGACCATTTTGTATCAAGATGAACACTTGATTGCTGTGGATAAACCGCATTTTCTAGCGACCTTACCCGCCGGTCGTTATGTTGAAGAAACTGTGTTGCGCCGCTTGATCAAGCGTTTAGCGAATCCTCATCTTGTGCCGATTCATCGCCTTGACCGGCTCACTGCTGGCGTGTTGTTGTTTTCAGCGAATCCTGCGAGTCGCGATGCCTATCAAGCCTTATTTCGGCAGCGTAAAGTGTTTAAATGCTATGAGGCTTTAGCCCCAGCTTTGCCTGATAGGCAGTGGCCTCTGCGCCATACGAGTCGGATGGAATCAGCGCAGCAGTTTTTTCGCATGCAAGAAGTGGCAGGTGAGGCGAACAGTTTGACCGTCATTGATGCCGTTGAGCGGCAAGGTGAAGTCTGGCGTTATGCCTTGTATCCAGTGACTGGGCGCAAGCATCAATTACGCGTGCATATGGCCGCGCTGGGTGCGCCTTTGCTCAATGATCCGCTCTATCCAGAGCTGCAAGCCATTGATCGGCAAGAAGATTATGCGCAGCCGCTGCAATTGTTGGCTAAGCAAATCAGCTTTATCGATCCTTTTAGCGGCGTTTTGCGCAGTTTTAAAAGCCAGCTCAGTCTAAACGTATAAGTTGGCCAATAAACACTAGTCATAGTGGTCTGAAAGGGTCTATAATATGCGCCGGCCAGATCGGCCCCCGTTAAGGTTACTGCAATATCCCGAAGCACTGCTTCGACTGCTTGTCCTGTACAGGACTATCCTAGACGTTTTTCTAAAACAGCGTTCTCGCAAATACTCGCAAATAGGCTGCCAAAAGGGCGACCATTATGGTCTTTCACGGCGTGTGCAGCTTTCATGGGTCTTTGCGGATGCACATAAGGCATACCAATGACCCAAGAAATCGAAAACACTCCAGCAGCGGGTACTTTTGCTACCCTTAATCTTCACCCGTCCGTACTGGCAGCTATTACTGCAGTGGGTTACGAAGAGCCGTCCCCAATTCAAACTCAGTCCATTCCGTTGATTATGGCTGGCCACGATATGATTGGTCAGGCACAAACCGGTACCGGTAAAACCGCTGCGTTTGCATTACCTATTTTGTCACGTATTGATCCCATGCGTCGTGAAGCTCAGGTGTTGGTCTTAGCACCGACCCGCGAGTTGGCACTGCAAGTGGCCACTGCGTTTGAAAGCTTTGCTACACAAATGCCCAGCGTTAACGTTGTTGCTATTTACGGTGGCGCGCCTATGGGCCCGCAGCTGAAAGCGATCCGTAATGGTGCGCAAGTGATTGTCGCAACCCCAGGTCGTTTAGTTGACCACTTGAGCCGTAATGGCGGACTGCTGTCGACGATTAAGTTTTTAGTGCTTGATGAAGCTGATGAGATGCTCAAGCTTGGTTTTATGGATGACTTAGAAGTGATCTTTAATGCCATGCCTGACGAGCGTCAGACTGTATTGTTCTCAGCCACTTTACCAGCGTCGATTCGCGGCATTGCTGAAAAACACTTGCGCAACCCTCAGCAAGTTAAAATTGCCAGCAAAACTCAAACGGTTGCGCGTATTGATCAAGCTCACCTGATGGTGCATGCAGATCAGAAAGTGAACGCTGTATTGCGTTTGCTTGAAGTTGAAGACTTTGATGCGATGATTGGTTTTGTGCGCACCAAGCAAGCGACTTTAGATATCGCCTCGGCGCTGGAAGCTAAAGGTTATAAAGTGGCTGCACTTAACGGTGACATTGCACAAAATCAACGCGAGCGCGTGATTGAGTCTTTAAAAGATGGCCGTTTAAATATCGTGATTGCCACTGACGTTGCTGCGCGTGGTCTTGATGTACCGCGTATTACTCACGTATTTAACATTGATATGCCGTACGATCCTGAGTCGTATGTACACCGTATTGGTCGTACCGGCCGTGCTGGTCGTGACGGTCGCGCATTATTGTTAGTGACGCCACGTGAGCGTCGTATGCTGCAAGTGATTGAGCGTGTGACGGGCCAGAAAGTTGCAGAAATTTTACTGCCTGACGCTAAAGTTATTTTGCAAGCGCGTATTCGCCGTTTGACGCAAAACTTAGCACCGCGCGTTAAAGATAAAGAAAACAAAAACCTTGAGTTGTTGGCGCACTTAACCACCGAACTCAACTGTTCAGCAGAAGACTTAGCTTTAGCATTACTGGCTAAAACCACTGAAGGCCAGGCCTTTACTTTAGATGGCGTTGAGCGTGAGCAGCCAGTTATGGCGCCACGTGGACGCAGCGAAGGTCGTAATGAAGGTCGTGGTGATCGTGGTGGTCGCGGTGAAGGCCGTGGCGATCGCGGTGGTGATCGTGGCGAAGGTCGTGGTGAGGGTGGACGCGGTCGTGCGCCTTTAGCCT
>CANRHT010000034.1 GCA_947630465.1 uncultured Pseudomonadaceae bacterium | reverse complement strand
ACGTTAGCAAAGGTATAACCTTCGTTACCTAAACGGCGGGTGATTAATTCAGAGGTGGTGGTCATCACTTGACGAGAAAACACTTGGCCTTCACGTGAGAGCAACAGCGCTTGAATTTCTTCTTCAGGTACTTTTAAGTCACCCGACAATTTTACATCACTGATGGTGTACTGCTCGCCTTCATCGACGTTAACGGTGATATACACATGCTTTTTATCGGGCGTAATTGACACTTGTGTCGAGGTGATATCCATATTGATATAACCACGGTCAAAGTAGTACGAACGCAAACGCTCTAAGTCACCTGAAAGTTTTTCCCGCGCATATTTATCGTCGTTGCGGAAAAACGATAACCAGTTTTTGGTTTTCAGTTCAAACAAGTCAATTAAGTCATCATCTTTAAAGACTTTATTACCCACCACGTTAATGTGCTGGATTGAAGCCACTGAACCTTCAGTGACATTGATCTTCAGCGCCACACGGTTACGCGGCTGGGGTATCACTTGCGCGTCAATATTGGCTGAATAACGGCCTTGCGCAACATATTGGCGCTGTAACTCATTACGCACGCCTTCTAAGGTCGCTTGCTGAAAGATTTCGCCTTCAGCCAAACCAGACTGCTTCAAGCCTTTGAGCAAGTCATCTTTACTGATGGCTTTGTTACCCTCAATTTCCAAACTGGAAATGGAAGGACGCTCAAGCAAAGTGATCACCAGCACATCGCCGTCACGGCTGAGCTGTATGTCTTCAAAAAAGCCTGTTTTAAACAATGCTCGCGTTGCATCCGCAAGGCGACGCTCATCGATGGTGTCACCGACGTTTAAAGGTAAAGCACCAAATACACTGCCTGCAGAAACGCGCTGTAAACCGTCAACACGGATATCAGAGACAGTGAAGGGCGCTGCGTGAGCTTGGGATATTATTAGCGCGGATATAACCGCAGGTAGCAGCAGACGTTTCATGCAAACCTTTCTATTTCATCAATATATAAAAAATCCACTGCCATGCAGCGAATCAGTATTTTTACAAACGCGCTAAATCATTAAACACCGCAAGCACCATCACGGATACCACTAATGCGATACCAATCTGCATAGCGTAACCCTGGATACGCTCCGACAAGGGGCGACCGCGTACCAGTTCAGCAAAGTAAAATAACAGATGTCCACCATCAAGCACAGGAATAGGTAACAAATTGAGCACACCTAGACTGATACTTAAGTACGCCATAAAGTTCAACAGGCTTCTTAAACCACTTTCAGCCGAAGCGCCCGCCACTTTAGCAATGGTTATCGGTCCGCTCAAGTTTTTTACCGAGAGCTCACCAAACAACATCTTTTTCAGCGAACCTAAAGTTAAAGCACTCATGGTCCAAGTACGCTGCGCACCTTCAACCAGTGCTTCAAGCGGGCCAAAACTGACTTCACGCAGCATATCTGCTGGCCACTCACCGCCGTTGACACCCATGCCTAAATAGCCACGCAACTGCGGCTCTGAGCCTTGCGCGGTTAACAGCACGCGCACATCGCGAGTCTGCCCAGCACGTGCAACACTTAACAGCACCGCATCATTGGGGCGCACTTGTACATATTGCACCACAGCTTGCCAGTCGTTCATCGGCTGCCCATCAATGGCAACGATGGTATCTTCAAGCTGCAAGCCCGCTGCTTGCGCAGGGCCTTCAGGATCGAGTTGTGCCACCACCGCAGCCGTCTGTGGCCGCCAAGGCTCAATGCCCAACTCAATAATAGGATTGGGCTCATCAGCGCCGTACAGCCACTTATCTAAGGTCAGGGTATAACTGCTGGCCACTGAACTGCCTGGCGTTTGCGCATCGATGTGCAAGCGTCCGCTCTCACCAATGCGCTGAATCAATTGCAAGTTGACGTCAGCCCAGCCGGACACTGTCTTGCCATTTATAGCAACAATTTCTTGACCACTACTTAAACCAGCCTGCTCAGCGAGGCTTTCACTGACAACACTACCGATAACAGGTTTAACTTGCTGACTGCCGAGCATCGCCACCCAGCTAAAAAGCACAAAAGCTAAAGCAAAATTGGCAATGGGACCGGCGGCCACAATGGCAATGCGCTGTCCGACACTTTTACCATTAAAGGACTGACCTTGCTCAGCCTCAGCCACGGGCGCTTCGCGCTCGTCGAGCATCTTGACATAACCGCCCAAAGGGATCAGCGCGATCACAAACTCTGTGCCGTGCTTGTCATGCCAGCGCAGCAAGGGCGTGCCAAAGCCAATGGAAAAGCGCAGCACTTTTACACCACAGCGGCGTGCCACCCAAAAGTGTCCGTATTCATGAATAGTCACCAGTACACCCAAGGTGACCAGCGTGCCCAATAACATATACAAGCCACTCATTGATTCAAACCTATATGCTTTGATTGCCTGGATAACCACTGATTGGCCGCGCTGCGCGCTTGCTCATCGACCGCCATCACTTCGCCCAGACTCTGCACTGAGTTTGCCTGATGAGCGCTGAGTACCTCTTCAATCAGCTGTGGAATTTGGGTAAAAGCAATACGTTCCTGTAAAAACGCTGCCACAGCAATTTCATTCGCTGCATTGAGCACAATAGGCGCACTACCGCCTGCTTGCGCGGCTTCAATGGCTAAACGCAGGCAAGCAAAACGTTGTAAATCCGGGGCAATAAAATCCATACGCGCCAAGGCGCATAAATCTAAAGGCGCTACACCTGAGGCAATACGTTCAGGCCACGCCATGGCATGGGCAATCGGTGTGCGCATATCAGGATTCCCCAACTGCGCTAATACCGAGCCATCGACATAATCAACCAGTGAATGAATCACACTTTGCGGATGAATCACCACTTCAACTTGTTCTGGGCGCGCAGCAAACAACCAGCACGCCTCAATCAACTCCAAACCTTTGTTCATCATGGTGGCAGAATCGACAGAGATCTTTTGCCCCATTGACCAGTTCGGGTGCGCACAAGCCTGGGCGGGGGTGACTCGTTCAAGTTCTTGATAGGTGCTATTACGAAAGGGTCCACCGGAGGCCGTCAACAGAATACGGCGCACACCAATCGGCGCTAAACCTTGTGCATAATTACAGGGTAAACACTGAAAAATGGCATTGTGTTCACTATCAATCGGTAGCAACTGCGCACCATGCTCATGTACCGCGCGCATAAATAACGCACCGGACATCACCAAGGCTTCTTTATTGGCCAGTAAAATCTTTTTGCCGGCAGTGACTGCAGCCATCGCTGACTCAAGCCCTGCTGCGCCAACAATCGCTGCCATCACCGCATCAACATCGGGGTGCGCAGCCACTTCACACAACCCTTGCGCACCTGAGAGCACCACTGTCGGCACATCGGCGGTACGAAAATCTGCTTGTAAGCGCTGCGCTTGCGCCGCATCCGCCACCACCGCAAAACGTGGACGGTGCTCAAGGCATAAGTCTTTTAAGGCTTGGATACGCGAGTGTGCTGTGAGCGCAAACACTTGATAGCGCTCAGGATGCTGGCGAATCACATCCAGCGTACTACTGCCGATCGAGCCGGTCGCACCCAGCACACTGACCTGCTGCGGTGAGCCAATAACCTGACTCAAGATAAAGTCCAATCGGTCAGCAATAACAACAAAGCAAAGATCGGTGCAGCTGCGGTCAGGCTATCAATGCGATCCAGCACACCACCATGACCCGGCAGCAGTTGACTGCTGTCTTTAATGCCCGCCTGACGTTTAAACATGCTTTCGGTCAAATCGCCAATCACAGAAAATAAAACCACCACTGCTGCACCTACTAACACCAGCGCAAATTGCTGCGCAGGCACTTGCAGATACACCGCCAATCCCGTCGCAATGCATAAACTACTCAACAATCCGCCAAACAAACCGGCCCAGCTTTTACCTGGACTGACACGCGGTGCCAACTTGCGCTTACCAAAGGCTCGCCCAAAGAAATAAGCACCAATGTCCGCACCCCACACCAACAGCATCAGGCTTAAGATGAGCATATTGCCTTGTGGTAATTCTTTTAACACCTGCAAGCCAATCCCTGCTGGGACAATAATCAGCACACCAATGATTAATTTACCCAGACGCCCGCCCCACCATGCGACACTGCGTGGAAAGGTGATCACCATCACCGTCGCCAGCACCCACCAGAGTGCAGCGATACTTAGGATGGGTAAAAACAACTGGTTTTGCAGATTCAGCACAACTAAAGCAACCACCAAAGCAACTGCATAAGCGATACGCACAGATTGCTGCGCATAACCTGCCAAACGCGCCCACTCCCAACCGCCTAAGGCGACAATCACGCTGATAAACCCAAGAAAAGCCTGTCCCTCAAGTTTAAAAAAACCGATCAGCGCCAAAGGCACCAACCATAAAGCAGTGATTATTCGTTGTTTGAGCATGCATTAAGTCCCTCAGCGGCAACTTGTTCACTGGTTTTACCAAAACGGCGCTGCCGTGAGGCAAAATCAGCTAAGGCATCGCGCATGGCTTGATGCTTAAAGTCGGGCCAAAATAAATCGGAAAAATACAATTCACTGTAGGCCAACTGCCACAATAAAAAGTTACTGATACGTCGCTCACCGCCCGTGCGTATACATAAATCAGGCAGCGGCTGCTGTGCAGTACTTAAGCAGCTTTGCAAGCGCTCTGCATTAATCTGCTCAGGCTGCAATTCACCTTGCTGGACTGAGCGTGCTAATTGCTGTGCGGCTTGGACAATATCCCACTGGCCGCCGTAATTGGCAGCCACCTGCAGTAGAAACTTATTATGGTGTGCGGTGCGCGCTTCAGCTGCAGCCATGGCGGCCTGCAGTTCGGGATGAAAGCGCGAGCGATCACCAATAATGCTTAAACGAATGCCATTTTGATCAAGTTTTTTCGCTTCACGGCGCAATGCCAGCAAAAACAACTCCATCAAAGCACCCACTTCAGCAGCCGGGCGCTGCCAGTTTTCACTGGAGAAAGCAAACAAGGTCAGCACTTCAACCCCAGCCTCAGCGCACACCTCAACCACCGCACGCACAGCATCAACGCCAGCTTTATGTCCCGCAACACCAGGCAAAAAACGTTTTTTTGCCCAACGATTATTACCATCCATAATAATCGCCACATGGCGCGGAACAATAGCTAGCGCATCCTGCGTTGTTGTACTCATCACAGCAGCCTCGGCGTCACACTGCCATCAAGTCAGTTTCTTTGGTCGCTAATAACTTATCGACTTCTTCAACCGCGTGATCGGTCAGCTTTTGCACGTCATCCGCGGCGCGACGTTCTTCGTCTTCACTGATTTCTTTTTCTTTAACTAAGTCTTTCAGTTGTGCCAAAGCATCACGACGGATATTACGCACAGCCACACGCGCATTTTCTGATTCTTGGCGTGCTTGCTTGGTATAGCCTTTACGCGTTTCTTCAGTTAATGCAGGCATAGGTACGCGAATCGTTGTGCCTGAAGTGGCTGGATTCAAACCAAGATCAGACACCAAGATGGCCTTCTCTACCGCTTGGATCATGCTTTTATCAAACACGGTCAAAGCCAAGGTGCGTGAATCTTCAACGGTGACGTTCGCCACTTGATTCAAAGGTGTATCGCTACCGTAATAGGACACCATCACCACATCTAAAATACCTGGGTGCGCGCGGCCAGTACGAATTTTTGCAAAAGCTGTGTGCAGTGACTCAATTGATTTTTGCATACGCGCTTGTGCGTCTTTTTTGATCTCATTGATCATTGCTTGGTTTCCTCAATCAAGGTGCCTTCAGCGCCGCCTAAAACAACGTTGAGCAGAGCGCCAGGCTTATTCATATTAAACACGCGTAATGGCATATTATGATCGCGGCACAAGCAAATTGCCGTTAAGTCCATTACTTCTAATTTACGATCCAATACTTCGTCGTAGGTCAAATAGTCAAACTTTTCGGCATTGGGATCTTTAAGGGGATCGGCAGTATATACGCCATCGACTTTTGTTGCCTTAAGAACCACATCTGCACTGATTTCAATACCGCGCAAGCAACCTGCCGAATCAGTAGTGAAAAATGGATTACCGGTACCCGCAGAGAAAATCACCACCTCGCCTTTCTTTAAGTGGCCGACGGCTTTACGACGGTCATAGTGGTCAGTCACGCCCACCATAGAAATAGCCGACATCACTAAAGCAGGGATATTTGAACGCTCAAGCGCATCACGCATAGCCAAAGAGTTCATCACGGTCGCCAGCATACCCATATGGTCACCGGTGACTCGGTCCATCCCAGCGGCAGACAAAGCTGCACCACGGAATAAGTTACCACCGCCAATCACCAAGCCTACTTGCACACCAATACCGATGAGCTGACCAATCTCTAAGGCCATCCGGTCCAGCACTTTAGGATCAATACCAAAATCCTCAGTTCCCATTAGGGCTTCACCACTGAGTTTTAGTAAAATTCGTTTATAGCGCGGTTGGCGTCCACCGACTTGTTGGGCCATGATATTTTTCTCCTGCGAAGATGATTTAACGTCTGTGATGCGATCTGACCACAGTTCACGCAATCAGTGCTGCTCTAAGGCGCACATATTACTAGACAGCCGTCTAAAGCACAGTGTCTTTTTGCAAAAAAGGCCGCGCGCAATTGCGGGCAGCCTTTTTATATAACGATAAGCCGTGCTTATTTTTTCGAAGCAGCAACTTGCGCAGCAACTTCAGCAGCGAAGTCAACTTCTTCGCCACGATCAATACCTTCACCCACTTCAAAACGCACAAAAGAAACGATAGTTGCGCCAGCTTGCTTAGCAAGTTGAGCAACAGTTACTTCTGGGTTTTTAACGAAAGGCTGCTCAACTAAGCTCGCTTCAGCCAAGAACTTCTTGATACGACCAGCAATCATATTTTCTACGATATTCTCTGGCTTACCTTTGATCTTGTCTTCGTTCAGCGCTAAGAAAATTTCTTTTTCTTTAGCAACGGCTTCGTCAGATACTTGAGTTGGGTCGAGGAACTGTGGATTGCTTGCAGCAACGTGCATTGCAATGTCTTTCGCCAACTCAACATCACCGCCCTGCAGAGAAACCACAACACCAATACGGTTACCGTGCAAGTAAGCACCCAGTACATCACCTTCAACACGCGTCAAACGACGGATGTTAACGTTCTCACCACACTTGGCAACCAAGGCTTCACGCGCTGGCTCTTGTGCAGCAATCAGCGCCGCAACGTCCATGCTGTTATCAGCAAATGCAACGTCTAAGCTGTCAGCTACAAAGCCTTTGAAGTCATCTTGCAAAGCTAAGAAGTCTGTCTGTGAGTTCACTTCGATGATTGCAGCGCTTTTGTTATCATCAGCAACTTTAACAGCAATAGAACCTTCTGCAGCAATGTTACCGGCTTTCTTAGCCGCTTTAATTGCACCCGCAGAACGCATGTCATCAATGGCTTTTTCGATATCGCCACCGGCAACCTCTAGGGCTTTTTTACAATCCATCATGCCTTGGCCAGTGCGCTCACGCAGTTCTTTTACCATAGCAGCAGTGATCTGAGTCATCTTCACAATCCTCTTTAATTCAGTCGATACAGCAGTCTTTACAAACTGCTTCTTAAATTAGGCAAAAAGGGGGCCTAGCCCCCTTTTTGTGTCACTGGTGGACGTTAAAAGCCTTAGCCTTCAACCACTTCCACGAACTCTTCAGCTGTTGTTGCTGCGCCTTGACGGACACGCAAGATGCAATCAGCTGCTGCACCAAGGTACAACTGAATTGCGCGAATCGCATCGTCGTTACCTGGGATGATGTAATCAACACCATCTGGGCTGCTGTTGGTATCAACGATACCGATCACTGGGATACCCAGCTTGTTTGCTTCGCTGATAGCGATGCGCTCGTGATCAACGTCAACCACAAACATAGCGTCTGGTAAACCGCCCATGTTTTTGATACCGCCGATGCTGCGCTCGAGTTTTTCTAAATCACGCGTACGCATTAAAGCTTCTTTCTTAGTCAGCTTCTCGAAAGTACCGTCAGCCGCTTGCGCTTCTAAGTCACGCAGACGCTTGATTGAATCACGGATGGTTTTGTAGTTGGTCAACATACCACCTAACCAACGGTGATCAACGTACGGCATGTTGCAACGTGCCGCTTGCTCGCTGATGATTTTGCTGGCTGAACGCTTAGTACCAACAAATAAAATCTTGTTCTTACCTGATGCAATTTTCTCAACAACAGACATAGCGTCGTTGAACATTGGCAAGGTTTTTTCTAAGTTAATAATGTGAATCTTGTTGCGCGCACCAAAAATGTACTTACCCATTTTTGGATTCCAGTAGCGAGTTTGGTGTCCAAAGTGCACACCAGCTTTTAACATGTCGCGCATAGTGACTTGTTCGGTCATGATCATTCCTAAAAAATTAATACGGGTTAGGCCTCCACATATCCCGACTTTCAACCCGAGGGCACCCAGAAAATCGTGTCGATACGTGTGTGGATTTTAAACTCTACTGGACAAATCGAGTAAAGCGGCGCGTTTTATACCATATATATGCAAAATAACCAAACAGTTATGCGAAATGATTTGCACATACCACTGCACCTTAAAGAGAACAAGTCTCGCTTCTATTGGTTGCTTCCTCTATTATAAGCGCCATGTTGAATGATCCTTTCCAGCGCCTCGGCCTCGACCGTGAAGTCATTACCGTCAGCCAACTTAATCAACGCGCACGTTTACTGCTCGAAGATGTATTCCCACAAATATGGGTTGAAGGCGAACTGTCTAATGTTGCACGCCCCGCTTCTGGCCATGTGTATTTTACTTTAAAAGACGCTAAAGCTCAGGTGCGCTGTGCAATATTCAAGCAGCAAGCCAGCCGTGTACGTGAATTGTTACGCGATGGTTTATTAGTGCGCGTGCGTGGTCGCGTGTCTTTATATGAAGGCCGCGGCGACTATCAGATGATTCTCGATAGTATTGAAGCAGCCGGAGATGGCGCTCTGCGCTTAGCTTTTGAAGCACTCAAAGCCTCTTTGCAGGCTGAAGGTTTATTCGAGCAAAAGATTAAACGCAACCTGCCTAAATACCCACAGCGCATTGCTGTAGTCACCTCACCTTCGGGGGCAGTACTGCATGATATTGTGAGCGTATTTACGCGCCGTGCACCGCACGTACACCTGACCTTAATACCAACGGCAGTACAAGGCCGCGAAGCAACAGCGCAAATCGTACGTGCATTGTCTCTCGCCGATGCAGGTCAGTATGACGCGATGATCTTAGCGCGCGGCGGCGGCTCACTGGAAGACCTTTGGTGCTTTAACGAAGAAGCTGTGGCGCGCGCGATAGCCCTGTGCCAAACCCCGATCATCAGCGCCATCGGCCACGAAACCGATGTGTCGATCAGTGACTTTGTCGCCGATGTACGCGCACCAACCCCATCAGCGGCAGCCGAACTGCTTGCGCCGGATCGCGCTGAACTGCTGCTGCAACTGCAGGGTAGCGAGCGCCGCTTAAGTCTACGTGTTAACGAAACCTTTAAGCGCAAACGTATGCAGCTGCAACACTTGCGCCAGCGCTTACGCCACCCGCGCGAACGCCTGCAACAACACAGTCAGCGTCTGGATGATTTAAGTATGCGCATGCAGCGCGCGATGCAAAGCCAACTGCAACGCAGTCAACAGCAATTGACTCACGCAAATTTACGCTTTAAGGCGCAAGACCCGCACAGCGCACTTATCATTCAGCGCCAACATATCAGCGACCTAGAACAGCGTTTACTACGCGCCAGCGAGCATGCTTTACAACAAGCCAAGCACAGACTACACAGTCTGATGCAAACCTTACACGTGGTCAGCCCACTGGCCACGCTGGAGCGTGGCTACAGCATCTTGAGCAGTGACAACGAGCAACACATCATCAAGAGCGTGCAAGGTATACAACCTGCACAAACGCTCAAAGCCCGCTTAGCCGATGGCTATCTTACTTTACATGTCGAGTCTATAACCCAAGGTTCGTGACATTTCAGCTCACAACAACTGAGCTGAGTCTTTTATCTAAGACGCTAAGCTTATGTTTTATTAAGGAGTGAATGATGCAAGAAAATATTCAAGAAGAAGTGCTGTCTTGGCTGGAAATATTCAACCAATACCCGCAGCTGAAGACCCTCGTCGCATTAACCGCATTAATTGTTATTGCCGCACTCGCCAACTGGCTGGTTAAGCATATTTTAGTCAGAGGCTTTTATTCCGTACTTAAACGTGTGGGCGGTGCTGGGCAGAATGATTTCGGTGTTATTAAGCGTTTATCTAATATCGTGCCGGCACTGATTATTACCTCCAGTATTGGCATCGTGCCAGGCCTCTCAGAAACCTTGGTCACTATTATCAAAAACGTTTCTGGCGGCTTTATTATTTTAACCATCGCCCTCGCCTTAGGCGCGGTCTTAGAAATCGTTAATATGCTGTATATGCGCCGTCAAGCTGCGCACATTAAGCCGATTAAAGGCTATATTCAGATCATTAAAATCATTATCTATGCGCTGGCGACGATTCTGATTGTTGCCACCTTGATTGACCGCTCTCCGCTGATCCTACTGTCTGGACTGGGTGCGATGGCGGCGGTACTGATGTTGATTTTCCAAGACACATTATTGTCATTAGTGGCCAGTGTGCAAATCTCATCTGGCGATATGATTCGTGTCGGTGACTGGATTGAAATGCCACAACTCAATGCTGACGGTGATGTGATTGATATCGCTTTGCATACAGTGCGTATTCAGAACTGGGATAAAACCATTACCACCATCCCAACCAAGCGCTTTATCAGTGATTCATTTAAAAACTGGCGTGGCATGCAAGAAAGTGGCGGTCGTCGCATCAAGCGCAGCCTGTATCTTGATCAGCAAAGCATCCATTTTCTAACTGAAGCCGAACTGGAGCACGTTAAACGCTTTACCTTATTGGAAGGCTATTTCGATGACAAAATCGATGAACTCAATCAGTGGAATGAGCGTCACGTTAAAGCCAGCAAAGGCGGTACCTTGGATTCACGCCGTCTCACCAACATCGGTACTTTCCGTGCTTACATTGAGCGCTACTTAAAAAACAACCCAAAAATCCACCAAACCGGTATGACCTTGATGGTGCGCCAATTAAGCCCAACCTCAGAAGGCTTGCCGATTGAGTTGTACTGCTTCACCACTACCACTGCTTGGGGTGAGTTTGAAAGCATTCAGTCAGATATTTTTGACCACTTGCTGGCCATTGCTCCTGAGTTTAATCTGCGCGTTTACCAAGCGCCAAGCGGTTCAGATATGCGTGCTTTAGGCATGCAAATCAATAGCGAACAACCGCACCTCTGATCCACATAACAGTGCGCCAAGGATGGCACCTTGTTCACAAAAAACAGGTACACTGACTGCTTCTTACAGTCGACTGGCGTGATCAAGGAGCATTGCTATGGGTTTACCGCGTTTAATTATACTGGCACTGCTGGTGGCCGGTGGTGTTTGGTTATGGCGCCGCTTTAATCAACGCTCGAACTCATCAACGCCCCCTTCTCCTGTGCAAACGATGGTGTGCTGCGCGCATTGTCATGTGCATTTACCGCAAGATCGCGCCCTAGCAGACAGCCCCTACTGGTACTGCAGCAGCCAGCATCAGCAACAAGGGCCTAAAGCGCGTGACTGATAATCGTCTCACTGTCTCAGGGCAGCAAGGGCAACGCGTGTTACGCCTCTACCATCTGTACCGTTTATTAATTGGCTTTGCGCTGGTGCTATTAATCGCCAGCAATTTAGAAGGCCAATTGCTTGATATCAGCCACGCTCAGCTGTTTACTTACGGCAGCTGGACCTACTTAATTGTCAATATTATTGCTACGGCCAGCATGCACCGTACTGATAATTTACTACCGATTTTTACCCTCGCCTTATTCGATGTCGCACAACTGAGTCTTTTATTTTATGCCGCTGGCGGTACGCCCAGTGGTATTGGCAATCTGATCATTGTCGCTGTTGCCGTAGCCAATATTTTATTACGTGGACGCATCGGCTTACTGATTGCTGCAGTGGCGGCAGCCGGTATCATCTATCTCACGTTTTATTTAAGCCTGTCTAACCCAGCCGCGAGCAATCAGTATATGCAAGCGGGCATCCTTGGCACCTTGTGCTTTGCTGCCGCCATTTTTGTGCAAGGTCTGAGCAAGCGTTTACGTGCCAGTGAATATTTAGCCGAGCAACGTGCGGACGATGTGGCCAGCTTAGAAGAGCTCAATACGCTGATTATTCAACGCATGCGCACGGGCATTTTAGTACTCAATGAAGACTGGCAAGTACTGCAGGCCAATCAGTCGGCGTTAACCATGCTCGGGCACGACAGCGCGCTGGAGATTGTTTTAGCAAAGCAGTTTCCGGAGCTGATCAACAGCCTGCAGCAATGGCACAACAATCCAGCCCTGCGCCCAAGCTCTGCACGACCAGCGCTCAACAACACCGAACTGCAGGTCAGTTTTGCTAAGCTAAAAAACAATCACAGCTTGCGTATTTTGGCTTTTTTAGAAGACAGCTCACAGCTCAACCAGCAAGCGCAACAGCTTAAATTGGTGTCTCTAGGGCGTCTCACCGCAGGGATTGCCCATGAAATCCGCAATCCGTTGGGTGCTATCAGTCACGCAGCGCAACTGCTGCACGAATCGACACATTTAGATGCTGCCGATCAGCGTTTAACGCAGATCATCCAAGATCAATCACGCCGTATGAATACTGTGATTGAAAACGTCTTGCAGCTGTCACGCCAACGTCAAGCAGAGCCGCAACTGCTGGATTTAAAATACTGGCTGCACCGCTTTGCCAGTGAGTTTCGTGGCAATAATGACTCTAATCGTATTTTACACCTGACCACTAAAGGTAAAGGTTTAAAAACGCGCATGGACCCACATCAGCTTGATCAAGTACTGATGAATTTAGTCGAAAACGGGATGCGCTACAGCAATAAATTTAATACCCACAGTCAGGTTTGGCTGCACCTGTACCGCCACCCCAACACTGATTTGCCCACGCTTGAAGTCCACGATGACGGCCCTGGCGTATCTGAAGAGAATCAGCACAGCCTGTTTGAGCCTTTTTTCACCACAGAAAACAAAGGCACCGGACTGGGTTTATATATTTCCCGTGAGCTCTGCGAAAGCAATCAAGCACGCTTAGATTACGCCCCGCGCGCCAGCGGTGGCAGCTGTTTTAAGATAACCTTTTCACATCCGCACAAGATGAGCGCCTAAGTTATGAGTCAACAAACTGCCCTGATCATTGATGATGAACCCGATATTCGTGAGCTGCTGGAAATCACCCTGGGTCGGATGAACTTACAAACGCGTAGCGCCTGCAATGTGGCTGAAACCTACGAGTGGCTGGCGAACGAATCGTTTGATTTATGCCTGACTGATATGCGCCTCCCCGATGGCACGGGTCTGGATATTATCGAGTACGTGCAAAAAAATTACAGTCATATTCCCATTGCCATGATCACCGCTTACGGCTGTGTGGAAACAGCCACCCAAGCGCTCAAAGCTGGGGCGTTTGATTTTATTACGAAGCCGGTGGATCTCGTGCGCTTGCGTGAGTTGGTCAATAGCGCATTACGTTTGAATACAGCGCAAAACACACCTGCTATCACTGAAGGTCCTTTACTTGGCCAATCGGCACCGATGCAAAAACTGCGCGCGCAAATTGATAAACTCGCGCGCAGCCAAGCG
>CANRHT010000033.1 GCA_947630465.1 uncultured Pseudomonadaceae bacterium | reverse complement strand
TTAACCACCAACTGATAATAGGTGCGCTCTAACAAGGAAAAATCCATCAGCCACATGGTTTTAGGCACATCGCCTAACAAACCTTTACGCACACTGGCACTGTCATGCTGACGGAATACGCTGAGCAAGGCTTGATCGTTACCGCTCCAGATATGTGGCCAGTCCGGCAGCTCCGCATCGCGATAACGCTTGCGGCGTAGATTTTCATAGGTGTTACGCTTTTTCTTATAAGCGCCCCAGTCCGTGAGCAAATCGGAAATACCATCAAACTGACCAGGCACCGCGAGAAAAGGAATCGCCTTATTTTGATAGGCAAGATCAGTCACAAACACATCATGCTCAGGGTCTTGAAAAAACACCCAAAAATGATCACGAATCACATCAGTAGCGATCTGCCCACGGCACACCGGCCCACGAATAAAGGTGCGCACAAAGAACTCAGCATCATCGAGCATAAATTGATAGCGCGCGGCTGTTGGTATCGCATTAAAAGTGGCAAAGGGATTACTTTTAGCAAACACACCGTAACCCGGCACCTTATCGGTACTCCAATCATCACTTAAAAACAGCTGGCGCACGCGCTCAAGTTTCTCAGGGCTCATGGCATAAGTGATATGAGTTTTATGCACTATCACATCGGTGACGGGGACAAAACGGTAATACAGACTCACACCCGGATCGTCATTCGGGCGTCGTGTGGCGATCAGTTCAACTGGTTCACCACTGGGGGTGCTTGAGCGAACCAAGCGATAAAAATGCTCGGTCTCCGCATCTTTAAAATGAATATGCGCAATAAATAAATGCTCATACAACCAACGGCTGACCAGCGACTCACGCGCGCCAGGCGCATTTAAAAAGGTTTCCCAGTGCTCAATCTGCTGCAACTCAAGGGCGCTGGCAACAAACTGAGGCGCATCCACTGCGGCGCCTTCTTGTAACCACTGCTGGATGCGCAGGTACTCGGTATCAGTTAACCCTGTTACCGCAAACGGCATACCACCGTGCGAATTTTTTTGTGCATAGCGCGTAAAATCGTCCGGCTGTGGGCATTGATTCTGACGGTTAATCCCTAAATCGATACTGTCAGGTAAACGGCTATTGGGCGCAAAAGGCTGCTGGCGTCCAAGTTCCAACATAGTCGCTAATAATGATGCCTGCGGCTGGCCATGACCCAGCACATCAAAGAAGCCTTTGTCACGCCACTGCTCGTTACTCTGTGCATCGACAAACAAGCGTGTCGTCTCAGCGGCCTGCTTACGTCCGCCATTATAAATAGGCTCGGCATGCGCGCCGCGCTCCAGTCCTTCGCCGCTGCCTAAATTCAACTGACAAGGTGAATCGTAGCAGGCATGGCAGGCTACACATTTCTCAGTAAAAATAGGCGCAATGGTTTCACTGTATGTGGCTGGCCGCGCCTGCACTGCTTGACTGAAAACCAGACTTAAACACACCACATAAAACGCCTTAATCATGCGCACAACTGCCTTTAAAATATAAAAAAGTGAAATATAACAATAAAAGCACAAGGTGTTGCCCCTATTTAACATTTAAACAGCGCAATCGTTTAAATACCCCAGCACCCCACTCAAGTTGCTGTTGTTTTGCTATGATTGCCGACTTTATCTGTACACAGCATTGATTAGGTAATTACGCATGGCCAACCATTTAGCTCGTCAACACGCCCTCAAAGAAGCATTACAGCAGCGCATTTTAGTGCTCGATGGTGGTATGGGCACCATGATTCAAAGCTATAAGTTCACTGAAGATGACTTTCGCGGCGAGCGATTTGCCGACTGGCCGAGCGATTTACAAGGCAACAATGACCTCTTAATTCTGACGCAAGCCAAGCTGATCCAAGAAATTGAAAAAGCCTACTTAGATGCTGGCGCGGATATTTTGGAGACCAACACTTTTAACTCAACTCAAGTCTCGCAAGCTGATTATGGTCTTGAGGCGATTGCCTATGAGTTGAACTTTGAAGGGGCGCGGATTGCCCGTGAAGTCGCTGATGCAAAAACCTTAGAAACTCCAGACAAACCACGCTTTGTCGCCGGAGTGCTCGGCCCGACCAGCCGTACCTGCTCGTTATCACCGGATGTAAACAACCCAGGCTTTCGTAACGTCACCTTTGATATTTTGGTGGAGAACTACAGCGAAGCCACGCGCGGCCTGATCAACGGCGGCGCTGACATTATTATGATCGAAACCATCTTCGATACACTGAATGCTAAAGCAGCAATCTTTGCGGTAGAAGGTGTTTTTGAAGAGCTCGGTGTAACCCTGCCGATTATGATTTCTGGCACCATCACCGATGCGTCTGGCCGTACCTTGTCAGGACAAACCACCGAAGCGTTTTGGAACTCGATCCGTCACTGTAAACCTTTATCCGTTGGCTTGAACTGTGCTTTAGGTGCGAAAGAATTACGCCCTTACTTACAAGAACTCTCAGAAAAAGCCGATACTTTTGTTTCTGCGCACCCCAACGCTGGTTTGCCTAACGCTTTTGCTGAATATGATGAAACCCCAGCCGAAACCGCAGCGATGATTGAAGAGTTTGCCGCCTCTGGTTTTTTAAATATCGTCGGCGGCTGCTGTGGTACTACGCCTGCGCACATCCGCGCCATTGCTGAGAAAGTAGCGAAGTACCCACCGCGCGTTATTCCAGATATTCCTAAGGCCTGTCGTTTATCAGGTCTTGAGCCCTTTACTATTGATCGCAGCTCACTCTTTGTAAACGTCGGTGAGCGCACCAATATCACCGGTTCAGCGCGTTTTGCGCGTTTGATTCGTGAAGACAATTACACTGAAGCCCTCGCCGTTGCCTTGCAGCAAGTGGAGTCCGGCGCGCAGGTGATTGATATCAACATGGACGAAGGCATGCTCGATTCCAAAGCAGCCATGGTCACATTCCTCAATCTGATCGCGGGTGAGCCGGATATCTCGCGCGTGCCAATCATGATTGACTCGTCGAAATGGGAGATTATCGAAGCAGGCCTGAAATGCATTCAAGGTAAAGGCATCGTTAACTCCATCTCAATGAAAGAAGGCGTGGATGAGTTTATTAAGCACGCCAAGCTCTGCCGTCGTTATGGTGCAGCCGTGGTGGTGATGGCCTTTGACGAACAAGGTCAAGCCGATACCGCGGCACGTAAACAAGAAATCTGTGCGCGCTCCTACGATATTTTGGTCAACCAAGTGGGCTTCCCGCCCGAAGATATTATCTTTGACCCGAATATCTTTGCCGTGGCGACTGGTATTGAAGAACACAACAACTACGCCGTCGACTTTATTGAAGCCTGTGCGTGGATTCGTGACAACCTTCCGCATGCACTGACCTCGGGCGGCGTCTCCAACGTTTCCTTCTCCTTCCGTGGTAACAACCCGGTGCGTGAAGCCATTCACTCGGTGTTCCTCTACTACGCCATTCAAAATGGCTTGAGCATGGGTATTGTGAACGCGGGTCAATTGGAGATTTACGATGAAATCCCAGCTGATCTGCGCAACAAAGTTGAAGATGTCATTCTTAACCGTCACCCCAGTGCCACCGAAGCCTTGCTGGCGATTGCCGAAGACTACCGTGGCGACGGCTCAATTAAAGAAGTTGAAACCGAAGAGTGGCGTGGTTTGCCAGTCAATCAACGCCTTGAGCATGCCCTGGTAAAAGGTATTACCCAATGGATTGTGGAAGACACTGAAGAATGCCGCCAGCAATTTGCCCGCCCGATTGAGGTGATTGAAGGGCCTTTGATGTCAGGTATGAATATCGTTGGCGACCTATTCGGCAGCGGTAAAATGTTCTTACCGCAAGTGGTTAAATCCGCCCGTGTGATGAAACAAGCAGTGGCGCACTTAGTGCCCTTTATTGACGCGGAAAAAGGCGACAAACCTGAGGCCAAAGGTAAAATCCTGATGGCGACAGTCAAAGGTGACGTGCACGATATTGGTAAAAATATCGTCGCCGTGGTGCTCGGTTGCAACGGCTATGACATTGTTGATTTAGGCGTAATGGTGCCAGCGGATAAAATCTTGAAAACCGCCATTGCCGAAAAATGCGACATCATTGGTTTATCCGGTTTGATCACCCCGTCATTGGATGAAATGGTCAACGTCGCCAAAGAAATGCAGCGTCAAAACTTTTACTTACCGCTGCTTATTGGTGGTGCGACCACCTCTAAAGCGCACACGGCAGTAAAAATCGATCCGCATTACAGCAATGATGCCGTAGTCTATGTCACCGATGCTTCACGTGCAGTGGGGGTGGCAACCACCCTGCTCTCTCCGGAATTAAAACCTGAGTACACCCGCAAAATCCGTGAAGAATACGCCGAGATCCGCGAGCGCATTGCAGCACGTACGGTACGGACAAAATACCTCAGCTATGAGCAAGCTTTAGCCAATAAACCGCAATACGATTGGAGTAACTACCAAGCGCCGAAACCTAAAGTCAGCGGCACCCAGCGCCTGCTGAATATTGATCTCGCGGTACTCGCGCAATATATCGACTGGACGCCTTTCTTTATCTCGTGGAACTTAGTGGGTAAATACCCGCGTATTTTCAAAGACGAAGTGGTCGGCGAAGCGGCACAAACGCTGTTTGATGAAGCCCAAGTGCTGCTCAAGAAAATGATCGATGAAAACCTGATTGAAGCGCGTGCCACCTTTGCCTTTTGGCCTGCCAATCAAGTTCAAGATGACGATATTGAGTTGTACAATGATGCCGGCGAACCTATCGCTATGCTGCATCATTTACGTCAGCAGATTGAAACCGCTAATGACAAACCCAATATGTCGTTGGCCGACTTTGTTGCACCTAAAGACAGTGGCGTGACCGACTATATCGGTGGTTTTATTGTGACCGCTGGTGTGGGTGTAGATGAGTTGGCCAAGTCCTATCAAGCCGCCGGTGATGACTACAATGCCATTATGGTGCAAGCACTGGCTGACCGTTTAGCTGAAGCCTGCGCTGAATGGTTGCACCAGCAAGTACGTACCAACTACTGGGGTTACGATAGCGATGAAGCGCTGAGCAATGATGAGTTGATCCGTGAGAAGTACAAAGGCATTCGCCCCGCGCCAGGCTATCCAGCCTGTCCGGATCACACGGAAAAAGATACTTTATTCAAACTGCTCGACCCCAACCAAGACTTTGGTGTGACCATGACTGAGCACTTCGCGATGTTCCCAACCGCAGCCGTCAGCGGCTGGTACTTCGCCAATCCCAATGCGCATTATTTTGCTGTGGGGAAAATCGAAAAAGATCAGGTGCAAAGCTACGCCCAGCGTCGCCAGCAAGACCTTGAGTACACTGAACGCTGGCTGAGCCCAGCTTTGGCTTACGACAACTAAAAACAACGGCTGAGCAACAACTCTGTTGCTCAGCCGCCTGTTCTTCTCGCTCCAAGCAATTGAGCAAACAACCCTGCTTATATCAAAAAAGCATCATCTTATGATAAACAATTACTTTATCGCATAAGAAATGATTGCTACTGTAGCCGCTATTCTGCACACCGTGCCACACGCTTAGCGCGCCTGATACAGGGATACCCATGTATATTTACGACACATACGATCAACACATCGTTGAAGATCGCGTACGACAATTTCGTGATCAAACCCGCCGTTATTTTGCTGGCGAACTCTCTGAAGATGAATACCTGCCCTTGCGCCTGCAAAACGGCCTCTACGTACAGCGCCACGCACCGATGCTGCGCATTGCCGTGCCTTACGGCTTGATGTCCAGCGCACAAGTACGCATGCTGGCGCATATCACGCGTAAGTACGATAAGAGCTACGCACACATCACCACGCGCACTAACGTGCAACTCAACTGGCCGAAGCTGGAAGATGTGCCTGATATTTTGGCTGATTTAGCTAGTGTACAAATGCACGCTATTCAAACCAGCGGTAACTGCATCCGTAACACCACCACCGACCAATTTGCTGGCGTGGCGCGTGATGAGCGCATTGATCCGCGCCCTTGGTGTGAAATGATCCGTCAATGGTCAACGTTTCACCCTGAGTTTGCGCGCTTACCGCGCAAGTTTAAAATTGCTGTCAATGGCTGCGCTTTAGACCGTGCCGCCATCGAGGTACACGATATTGGCCTCGAAGCCGTGCACAGCGCCGACGGAGACATGGGTTTTCGAGTATTAGTAGGTGGCGGACTCGGACGCACACCTATGGTCGGCAGTTGCATCAATGAATTTTTACCTTGGCAGCATTTGCTCAGCTATTTAGAAGCCATTTTGCGTGTCTACAACCGCTTTGGTCGCCGTGATAATAAATATAAAGCGCGGATTAAAATACTGGTCAAAGCACTCTCACCCGAGGTCTTTGCCGAGCGCGTCGCGCAAGAGTGGGCGCATCTAAAAAACGGGCCTATTACTCTGACTGAAGAAGAAGTGCACCGCGTTGCTCAGCACTTTACCGATCCTGCTTATCTTGATCTGCAGGACCAAGATGCTGAGCTGGCCGCTTTAGATACGCAGCACCCAGGCTTTGCCCGCTGGCGCAGCCGTAACGTTGTTGCCCATAAAAAACCGGGCTACGCCGCTGTGACCTTATCTCTGAAAAAAACAGGCATAGCCCCCGGCGATGTCACCGACCAGCAGCTTGATAAGATGGCTGACTTGGCTGATCGCTACAGCTTTTCTGAAGTGCGCAACACCCATGAACAAAACGTGGTGCTGGCTGATGTTGAGCAACGCAAACTCTTTGAACTTTGGGAGCTGCTACGTGAAAACGGCTTTGCCACACCTAATATCGGCTTACTCAGCGATATTATTTGCTGCCCAGGCGGTGATTTTTGTAACTTAGCCAACGCCAAGTCCATTCCCATCGCTGAAGCTATTCAAGAGCGCTTTGAGAACCTAGATTACTTGTTTGATATTGGCGATCTAGATTTGAATATCTCTGGCTGCATGAACGCCTGTGGTCATCACCATGTCGGTCATATCGGTATTTTGGGTGTGGATAAAAAAGGCGAAGAGTTTTATCAAGTCTCGCTCGGTGGTAACAGTGGTCGCGAAGCAAGCCTTGGCAAAATCTTAGGCCCCTCGTTTGCACAAGACGTGATGCCTGACGTGATCAGCAAACTCATTGATGTGTATATCGAAAATCGTACAGCAGAAGAGCATTTTATCGATACCTTCAAACGTATCGGTATCAATCAGTTTAAGGAGCGGGTCTATGCCAGCAATCATTAAGAACAATCAAGTTATTGCTGATCAGTGGACATTACTCAGCGCTGAAGCTGAACTGGATGAGGCTTTGCGCACGCCTCAAGCCATTATTCCCTTGATCCTTTGGCAGCAACATAAAGAGCAGCTGCAGCATAGTGAGCAACTGGGTGTTTGGTTGGAAGCTGATCAAGCGATTGAAGATCTGATTGACGATCTGTCACACTTTGCCGTGATCGCCTTAAACTTCCCCGCCTTCACTGATGGTCGACATTTCAGTAGTGCTCGTTTGCTGCGCGAGCGCTATGCTTACAGCGGTGAAATACGCGCGATTGGCGATGTGCTCCGCGATCAGCTGTTTTTTATGCAACGCTGCGGTTTTGATGCTTATGCCATTCGTGCCGACCGCTGCCCGACTGATGCGTTAAACAGCCTGACAGAACTCTCAGTCACTTACCAAGCGGCCTCAGACCAGCAGCTGCCACTGTACCGCCGCCGCGCTTAAGCTGTATCGCGCTGAAATCCTGTTATTCAGACACAAAAAACCCCAGTCATGCTGGGGTTTTTTGTTACAGCAACTGATTACTCAGGCTGTGCTTCTACTGCAGCTTCTACACGACGGTTAATCGCGCGACCTTCGCGTGTTGCGTTGTCAGCAGCTGGACGGTCTTTACCGTAACCCACTGCGTTGACACGGTCAGCTTCTACGCCGTACTGATTCACCAGTACATCACGTACCGCGCCAGCGCGACGCTCTGAAAGCTTCTGGTTGTAAGCTGGGTTACCGACTGAGTCAGTGTAACCTTCAACAGTTGTAGCTGTTTGTGGGAACTGCTTCATGAACTCAGCTAAGTTTTCGATATCGCTGTAGCTGTCTTGCTTAACAACAGCTTTGTCAAAGTCAAACTTAACGTCTAACTCAACACGTACTGGCTCAGCAACTTCAACCACTTCTTCGTAAACAACTTCAGCAACTGGCTCAGCAACAACTGGAGCCGGCGCTTTAGCACCGCCACCGAAGTTCACACCAACACCAACGCCCGCCATCCACTCAGACTGGTGGTTGTCAAAACCGTGTACGCCGTCAACGCTTGCTTTAGCAAAAACGTTTTCAGAGAAGTAGTACTTAGCACCTGCACCAATGTTGGCGAAAGTCGTACGGTCACGGCCAGTGCGTGGCTGTAAATTGCTCAGGCTCTGGTGACCCATACCTGCAGAAACGTAAGGACGTAAGCCTACACCTGGAGTACCAAAGTGGTAAGCCGCATCAAGAGAAGTCAAGCTACCCTTAACGTTTTTACGGCCGCGTGAACCTTGACGGTCATCAGAACGGATATCGTGGTACTCACCGTATGACAAACCTAATGAAACATCATCAGTTAAGAAATAACCAACAGAGCCACCAAATAAGTTGCCATCTTCCATGTTGCGGCTGCTGTCAGTGAAGTAACGCTTAGCGAATACTTCTGCTTCAACAGCACCTTGGCCTTGAGCGAATACGCCGAAGGAAGATGCAGCAAGCAGAGAACCAATGGCTAAACCTAAGGTGCTTTTTAATTTCATGTTATATGTTCCTCATCATTTTTGATTTTACAGCCAATACGCCAAGTCGTTACGTGGCATACCTTAATACAGTTAGTGTTCTATTGTAGTCGAAAAGTTCTCTCGCAGTCGATCTATTGCACGTTTATAACGCATTTTTGTTGCACTTAAGCCCAGATGCATAATGCTGGCGATGTCCTGAAATTCAAGTTCTGCGACAAATCTTAAAATAATAATTTCACGATCAATGGCGTTCACCCCCACCAACCAGCGATCTAAATCATTGCTTTTCACGTCAATAGGCTCTGGCTCAACCTCCTCATCTAGCGGATTTAAACTTAGAGCATCAAACAGACGACGCTTGCGCCGATCTTTGCGGTACTGCGTGGTGCATTCGTTATAGGTAATACTGTACAGCCAGGTTTTAAATTTAGATTTCCCTTCAAATTTCTTCAACCCGTACAACACCTTCAGCATGATTTCCTGGCAGACATCATCGGCATCACGATCATTACCCAAATAACGCACACAGACATTAAATAAAGTACGTTGATAGCGGCGCATCAGCTCTTCGTAAGCACGCGTCACATTGAATAATTCATGTTTAGCATGCTCGACAAGCTCCTCATCACTGAGTTCCTGCGGGTCATAACGCTTGTAAAGCACTTTAAGGTCTGTCAAAACAAATTAAACCAGTTATCAAATAAATGCTGCGCGCAGCGATATAGGCGAAGGCCTCGTTAATACTCGAGAGCCTCTGTTTAACGACTGGTCACTTTTTGCTCAAGCAAGACACGGTTAGCAATATAAAACCACTCTCCGTCATCGTTAACGATAATAGTTTTCACCGTACCCATTTCTTCGATACAGCCCTGCACATCTCCCACTTGTACGTTCTGCCCTATTTCATACAGTTCACGCACATAGATACCTGCAATAATTTGCCCAGCGATATCTTTACTGGCCAAGCCCAGCGCTAGCGCACCCGCCAAACCAATGCTTAATAAAACAATCGCCACAACATAGTTGAGCAACTCAGCTTTAATCTCTAACTGGCCGATGGCAACCGACACGCTGATAATAATCACCATCACTTGGACGATGCGCCCTAAGCCCGCACCGTACTCAAGGCGCACACCTTCAGCCGCGCCTTTGACCATGGTATTGAGCAATTGCGCCAGCAAAATACCACCCACCAGCACCAGCGCGGCGGCAAACATTTTTGGCACATACAACGCCAGCACATCTAAGGTGGCTGAAACACGCTCCAAGCCCAGTGATTCAGCCGCTGAAATCAAGAAAATCAGCAAGATAAACCAATACACAATCTTACCAATCAAAGTAGAAACCGGCGCTTTAATACCAATACGTGCAATCAGCTTCGTCAGCCCTGTACCACCCATCAGGCGATCCAAACCCAGCTTAGCCAGCAGCTTAGATAATAAGGTGTCCAAGAGTTTGGCGACTAAAAAGCCTAAGATCACCAAGACTAAAGCGCCAAATAAATTGGGAATAAAGTTGGCTATTTTTACCCACAAACCACTCATAGCGCCGACTAGGTTTTGTGTCCAAGAATCAAGTTGCATCGTTAATCAGCCTTATGTTCATGAGTATTATCAGATAAGCGCGATACCGGTTGCAGATGCGCCGAACCTTTAGTTAAGCCAATCATAACGGACTCGAGCGCCCGTCCAAATAAAGAAAAAATAGCGCCTGCACCCAGTTGTCGATTGGCTTTTTTGAGTACTTTACCCAGCGACGCATCATCACCGCTCGGCGCTTGCTCTGAAGCTTTCAGCATATCGCGTAGCGATTGCTCAAATGGATCTGGCGTCATAAATATTACTCATCCTGCATGCATAATAAGTGGAAAAAAACATGTGCTTTATTATACCCAGCGCAGCCAACGGAAGAACGCCCACTGCCCCAACGACAACACACCCAACAACACACAGGCTATAAAAAAGCCAAATGAATGTTCAGCACCCGGAATACCACCCACATTAATACCAAGCAAACCGGTAAAAAAAGTCAGGGGTAAGAAAAACCCCGTCACTATCGCCAGCATGTACATGGTGTGTCCCATGCGCTCATTGCGGCGGCGCTGCTCAGTTTCAAGCACTAAACCAATGCGCTCACGGGTTAACTCCAACTCTTCAAGATGCAGCACCAAACGGTTATTGAGCTCGTTCCAATACAGCGCATCATCGTGCATAAACCATTGTTCTTGAGTCAGCGTCAGCATCGCAAACACATCACGCTGCGGTGCTAAAAAGCGGCGTAAATTTGCTGCCGTACGGCGCGCTTGCAGCAGCGGTAACACATCAGGGTAATGTTTGGCGTCGTTATCCGTCTTTGCCTCTTCCTGATCGACCGTATCCGCCAACTCACTGACGGTGTGCTCAATACAATCCGTTAAACTTTGCGCAAAAAACAATAGCAACTCAGATATGTTTTTTGGGCCAAAGCCCTTAGCAAACGCCTTAATCAGCTCATCTACCACTTGTACCGGACGCTGGCGTAAAGAATACAACTGCTGTGCGTTTGCAAAAATACGCAACGAAATCATATCTTCAGGATCAGCCTGAGGATTCAGGTTGATCGCACGTAAAAAAACCAATAATGCTTGCTGCTCAAGGCGCACCACGCGTGGGCGCGTGCTTTCTTCGAGCAACAAATCACACGCAAATTCATTTAAACCACTACTCTCACGCAGCCAATGTTCAGCATAGCTGTGACTGCGTTCCCAGTGTAGCCAAAGGCTTTCATGGGTACTGAGCTGTAAAGCTGACAATTGCGCAAAACAGATGGCGCGCGCCGAGCCCGCGCCATCTAAAACAAAAGCATGCAGCAAGCCATGACGCATACGGTCAGACTGCTGCACGCTGAGGCTCACAGTAATAGCCCCATAATTACGCCATGCTCAACTCAGTGGGCGAGACGATAACGCCATTATTATCAGCATACACATACTCGCCAGGACGGAAAGTCACACCACCAAACGTCACCTCAACATTTAAATCACCAATATCACGCTTATCGGTTTTCATCGGATGACTGGCTAATGCTTGAATACCTAAATCAGTTTGCGCCAACACATCAACGTCACGTACACAGCCGTAAACAATGATGCCCGCCCAGCCATTTTGCGCGGCTTTTTCTGCCAGCATATCGCCCAATAAAGCACGACGCATTGAACCACCACCATCCACGACCATCACTTTACCTTGGCCGGGCTCAGCGACTTGCGCTTTGACCACAGAATTATCTTCGTGGCACTTCACCGTTACAATCTGTCCACCAAAAGAATCACGTCCACCAAAGTTGGCAAACATCGGCTCGACAACATGTACATCAGGGTATTTGTCACATAAATCAGGCGTTACATACTGCATTGCGGTGTCCTTTTGAAGTATTTAAGTCTTAAAACCTGCGCTAGTTTAGCGCAAATTGTCGGTGACGATAAGCCAACAGCCCATCACAGCCAATGCAGCACGCTAAAGCAGCACTGCATTGGCTAACAGGGGTTTACAGATTAAATAATAAATCACTCGATAAGCCATTCGCTTCTAAAATCTGCCGCAAGCGAGCCAGTCCTTCCACTTGGATTTGGCGTACACGTTCGCGGGTTAACCCCATCACATCGCCAATTTCCTGCAGCGTTTGACAGTCATAACCATGCAAACCAAAACGCCGCAACAACACCTCACGCTGGCGTTTATTGAGTGACAAAATCCATTCATTGATACTCACAGCAAGATCTTCACGCTGAATAAAACGACAAGGGTCACTGTGATCTTCAGCAATTAAGGTGTCGAGCAAACTCAGCCCAGACTCATGCGTGGTATTGGCATCTAAGGATAAAGCACGCTCATTGAACTCCTGCATGCGCTGTGCATAAGCGACGGACACGCCCAGATGTTCAGCGATGGCTTCTAAGCTCGGCGTACCACCTTGCTGCTGGGTAAACTCACGCACGGCTCTCAAGTACACATTGAGCTCTTTCGAGACATGCACCGGCAAGCGCACAACACGGGAAGTATTCATGATCCCCCGCTCAACCGCTTGGCGAATCCACCAAGTCGCATAGGTTGAAAAGCGAAAACCACGCTCCGGATCAAACTTACCCACCGCATGGATCAAGCCTAAATTGCCGTCCTCGATCAAATCAAGCAGCGCGACACCACGGTTTTGGTAGCGTTTAGCGATACTCACCACTAAGCGCAAGTTGCATTCAATCATCCGTTGCCGAGCCTGATCATCACCTTGTGCGGCACTGCGCGCATAAGTCACTTCCTGCTCGGCCGTCAATAAAGGCGACAGGCCTATGGCATCCAGATAGATCTGCGTTGCATCAAGGCTGCCAGTACTTTTAACTGCAGCCTGCTTGCGTTCTGCTGTGCCATGAGTTGACTCAGCAGATTGCGAACGCGCTGACCTAGCATAGGCGCCTGACAACTCGTTGGTGGCTTCTGCATCCAGCAGAGTACCGCACACTAATTCCTTTAGTTTCATCTATTCCCACCCTATTTTGCATCACAGAGCGGCGTGCAGCGGCATACAATTGACCGCCGCATATTTCTGCTGTTGCTATAGGATCTGCGCGTTATCGCTTGGGTAAATATTGCAGCGGGTCAACCGGCTTACCTTGCCTGCGGATTTCAAAATGCACCTTGACTCGGTCCGTCCCTGTAGAGCCCATTTCTGCTATTTGCTGCCCAGCTTTAACTGCCTGTCCTTCCTTGACCAGCAGACGCCGATTATGTCCATAGGCACTGATGAAGGTGTCATTGTGTTTAATAATCACCAACTCACCGTACCCTCTTAAGCCACTGCCAGCATAAACAACACTGCCGCCAGCCGTAGCGACAATAGGTTCGCCAAGCTTGCCAGCAATATCAATCCCTTTATTCAAACTGGTGTTTGAAGAAAACTGCCCAACCAGCGCGCCGGCCGCTGGCCATAGCCATGTGCCCGATTTTGCCACTGCAACAGGCGGCGGGTTTTTTGGCTGAGATGTGACAGGGGTCACAGGCTTAGAAACCGGAACGGGCTTAGCGGGCGTACGAGTCACAGCTGTGCTGATAGGCTTTGAAGCCACAACGGGAGCAACTGGCGTGCGCTGCGCCACAGATGTTGGCGCATTAGAAAACTGAATCACCTGCCCCGGCCG
>CANRHT010000032.1 GCA_947630465.1 uncultured Pseudomonadaceae bacterium | reverse complement strand
GCAGAAGGTTTGCTGCGCTGTGCAAGATCATGCAAGAAAGTCAGCACTTGCTCGGTTGACTCAGCCATTTTGGTGCTCAGCGATAATTCGCTGTAGTTATTAAAGCCCAATAGTTGTGCGAGCTCTAAGCGTAAATCTAGAATTTCTGCCATCACTGGTGAGTTATCGAGCTCACCCGCATTGGGGCCTTGATCAGAAGCACGGGTGCTGTAAGCGCTATACACTTCTTCGCGCAACTCGCGGTTATCAGCGTAGGTCATCACCGCGTAATAGCTGGGGAACTCTAAGGTGACTAACCAGCCGTCCAGCGCTTTAGCCGCGGCGGCTTGTGCCATTTGCTCTTTCGCTGAATCAGTTAAACCCGCCAGTATCTGCTCGTCGCTGATATGTTTAGTCCACGCCTGGGTTGCATCCAACAGGTTATTGGAAAAACTGCTGGAGAGGTCAGACAAGCGCATTTGAATCTCGCCATAACGCTTTTGTTGCGCCGGCTCAAGATCAATACCGGATAAACGGAAGTCACGCAGTTCATCGTCTAAAATGGTTTTTTGCGCAATAGAAAACTGCTCCGCAGCAGGGCTGTTAGCCAGTGCTTGGTAAGCATTAAACAAATCGCGATTCTGACCTTGTTCCGTCCAGAATTCTGACAGCTTGGGTAAGCAGGCTTCATAAGCAGTACGCAGTTCTGGGCTGTTACACACGGCATTCAGGTGGCTGACCGGGCTCCAAGCTTCACCTAAACGCGCACCCAGTTCATCCATGGGTAGCACTAAAGTGTCCCAAGTGGGGTGCTCGGTATTGCTCAGCAATTGCTTAATCGCCGCACGGCTATCGGCTAAGATCGTGTCGATAGCGGGTTCAATATGTTCAGGGCGAATAGCGGAGTAGGTGGGAAGGTCAAAATCTTGCAACAAAGGATTGGCTTGATCAGTCACGGGAACACCTGTAAAAACAAAAAAGGGATGGCGCTATAACATTTATAATGCGGTCATCTTAATACAAATCAATGCCGAGGCGGCTTAGGGTTTTCTATTGTGTCGATAAGAATCTATAACAAAACATTACCACAGTGCGGCAGTCGGGTGTTTATTGACCCCAGTGCGGTGGTGATTGGCGATGTGCATTTAGGCGATGATTGTTCGGTGTGGCCGCAAGCCGTGATTCGCGGTGATATGCATCATATTCGCATTGGCGCACGCAGCAGTGTGCAAGATGGCTGCGTGCTGCATATCACGCATGCCAGTACTTTTAACCCCGAGGGCTACCCATTGATTATTGGGGATGATGTCACTATTGGTCATCAGGTGTTACTGCACGGCTGCACTATTGGTTCGCGCGTGCTGCTGGGCATGGGCTCGCTGGTGATGGATGGTGCGCGGATTGATGATGAGGTGGTACTGGGTGCCGGTAGCTTAGTGCCGCCGGGTAAGCATCTGCTCAGTGGCTATTTATATATGGGCCGGCCAGCGCAGCAAGTGCGTGCTTTAACGGAGCAGGAAGTGAGCTTTTTCACCTATAGCGCAAGTAACTATGTGCGTCTCAAAGATAATTACTTAACGCAGCAAGACGCGACTGTTTAATGGCTCGAGCCGCGCGTGGCCGAGCCGTATCTGCTGGCCACGCTGTGGTTTAATAGCGCCAGAAGGCGGGTGATAATAAGATCAACAAAGAAAACACTTCTAGACGACCTAAAATCATCGCGAAACTGAGAATCAGCTGTGCGGCGGCAGGTAAGCTGCCGTAGTTGGCTGTAGCGTCACCCAGCGCTGGGCCAAGATTGTTCATGCAAGACGCCAAAGCAGAGAAGGCTGTAATAGGGTCGAGTTCACACGCCAGTAACGCCAGCATTAAGGTAAAAAACGTCACCATATACACCACGCAGAAGCCCCAGACCGATTCAATCACGCGGTCAGGCACTTTGCGTTTGCCCATCTTAATCGTGAAAACCCCGTTGGGGTGCAGTAAACGCTGAATCTCACGCTGGCCTTGACGGTATAAGAGCATTACGCGCATCACTTTCATACCGCCACCGGTAGAGCCGGCACAGGCACCGATAAACGCGGTATACAGCAATAAAAACGGCAGAAAGCTCGGCCAGACGCTAAAATCCGTGATACCAAAACCTGTGGTGGTGGCCACTGAAACCACTTGGAATGCAGCGTAGCGTATCGACAGTAACGGGTTGTCGTGTTGGTTGTAAATCATCAATACAGTGGCGGTCACCACAGTGGTGGCCGCTAAAATCTTCAGAAAAGTTTTGCACTCAGGATCGCCTAAATAAGCTTTTAATGAACGGCTGCGCAAGGCTAAAAAGTGCAGGGCAAAGTTCATCCCAGATACGGCCATAAAGAAAATACAGATCAACTCAATCAGTGGGCTATCAAAATAACCAATGCTGGCATCGTGGGTGGAAAAGCCCCCAATGGCGATGGTCGAAAAACTATGGCCAATGGCATCAAACAACTGCATACCCGCTGCCCAATAGGCCAAAGCACAGAGTAACGTCAGCGCGCAGTAAATCAGCCACAGGGTTTTAGCGGTATCGGCAATGCGTGGTGAGAGTTTGTTGTCTTTGAGTGGTCCGGGCATTTCGGTGCGGTACAGTTGCATGCCGCCCACACCGAGCATCGGCATAATGGCCACCGCCAACACCACAATGCCCATGCCGCCGAGCCATTGCAGTTGCTGGCGATAATACAAAATCGAGCGTGGCAGCTGATCAATGCCGGTTAACACTGTCGCACCTGTGGTGCTCAGGCCGGAAAAGGCTTCAAATAAGGATTCAACCACGCCCATATTTGGGCTGGGCGATAGCATAAAGGGAATCGCCCCGAACGAGCCCAGTACAATCCAAAATAATGCGGTGATCAAATAACCATCACGCACCCGTAGTTCAGCCCGAGCACGGCGCACGGGTAGCCAAATAAATAAGCCGGTAAACAAGGTGATAGCGAACGACCAAGCAAAGCTTGAGCTGGAACCGCCATTGTCATACAAGGCAATTAATAATGGCGGAACATGGCTGAGGCTAAACAGCATCAGCAACACGCCAAGAATTCGGCCAATCGCGGCAAAGTGCATGGTGACTACTCGCTAAAAAAGCAGGCTTAGATTAAAAGAATGTAAGGCCGGGTTGGAATAAGCGCTCTACATCGCGGATATATTTTTTATCAACCACGAACAAAATAAAGTGATCATCGGCTTGAATGGTAATATCTTCGCTACCGATCAGCACTTCTTCGTCACGAATAATCGCTCCAATGGTGGTCGCTGGCGGCAAGTTGATTTCACTGACTTTACGGCCAATCACTTTACTGGATTTACGATCACCGTGAGCGATGGCCTCAATGGCTTCTGCCGCACCACGTCGCAGTGAGTGTACGCTAACAATATCGCCACGGCGGACATGCGTCAGCAGGGTGCTCAAGGTGGCTAGTTGCGGGCTGATGGCGATATCAATAGCACCACCTTGCACCAGATCAGCGTAAGCAGGGTTATTAATAATGGCCATCACTTTACGTGCGCCCAGACGTTTGGCCAGCAAGGAGGCCATGATATTGGCTTCATCGTCGTTGGTTAGCGCCAAGAATATATCGGCTTCATCGATATTCTCTTCAACCAGTAAATCACGGTCAGATGCACTGCCATGCAGCACCACTGTGGTATCTAAGCTGTCGGATAAATACCGGCAGCGCGCCGCATTGATTTCAATGATTTTAACTTGGTAGCGACTTTCAATGGCTTCCGCTAAACGCTCACCGATATGCCCACCGCCGGCAATAATCACTTTGCGGTAGCTGTCTTCCATGCGGCGCAACTCGCTCATTACTGCGCGGATGTGGCCGCGAGCAGCAATGAAAAACACTTCATCATCCACTTCAATAATGGTGTCGCCGGTGGGGAAAATCGGACGGTCACGGCGGAAAATCGCTGCAACACGGGTTTCGACATTGGGCATGTGGGTGCGTAACTGACGCAGCTCTTGACCCACTAAAGGCCCACCATAATAAGCGCGCACGCACACCAACTGCGCTTTACCTTCGGCAAAATCCAACACTTGCAGTGCGCCGGGGTACTCAATTAAGCGTTTAATATGATTGGTGACAGCTTGCTCTGGGCTGATCAACACATCAATTGGGATGGCGTCGTTATCAAAGAGTTCCGCGCGAGTGAGGTAGGCGGATTCACGCACGCGAGCAATTTTAGTCGGCGTGCGAAATAAGGTGTGGGCAACTTGACAGGCGACCATATTGGTCTCATCACTGTTGGTTACAGCCACCAGCATATCGGCATCATCGGCACCGGCTTGGCGCAATATAGTGGGGAATGAGCAGTGCCCGACCACGGTGCGAATATCCAAACGATCGCCTAAGTCACGCAGGCGCTCGGTGTCGGTATCCACTACGGTAATGTCATTGGCTTCACTGGCCAAATGCTCAGCGAGGGTGCCGCCCACTTGTCCGGCACCTAAAATAATAATCTTCATATCAAGGCCTTTAAGAGTGCTGGACGGGCGCGCGCTTGACTAAACGTGCATAGTAAAAACCGTCATGACCGCCGGTTTGCGCGAGTAACTGGCGACCGTGTGTTTGTGCGATGCCGAAAGTTGCGCTAAAGGGCAGTTCTTGTGCATCGGCAGTGCGTTGTAAAAACGCAGCAATCACTTCGGTGTTTTCGGTGGGTAAAGTCGAGCAGGTGGCGTACAGCAACACACCGTTGTCAGCTAAGGTCGGCCATAACGCATCCAATAACTCACCTTGTAGCTGTGCCAGCGGGGCGATATCTTCAGCTTGACGGGCGATTTTAATATCGGGGTGACGACGAATCACACCGGTGGCTGAGCACGGCGCATCGAGTAAAATGCGTTGGAAGGCCTCACCGTCCCACCACTGCTCAACAGCGCGGGCATCGCCAGCGACGACTGTTGCTTGCAGCTGTAAACGTTGCAGATTGGCTTTCACGCGCTCTAAACGTTGTGGTTCCAAATCAATGGCAACCACTTCGCGCAGCTGCGCTTGGCTTTCTAAAATATGGCAGGTCTTACCGCCCGGCGCACAGCAAGCATCCAGCACCCGTTGCCCGGGCTCCAGTAGCAATAATTGTGCGGCCAACTGCGCTGCTTCATCTTGCACACTGACAGCGCCATCAGCAAAACCTGGCAGCGCTGTGACATCGCAAGGCGACGCTAAGGTAATGCCATCGGGGCTAAAGGGTGTTGCATGAGCGGCAATATCGCACTCGGCTAGCTGCGCTAAATACGCATCACGGCTGCTGACCTGTTGATTCACGCGCAGAGTAAAAGGCGGGTGGCTGTTATTAGCGGCACAAATCGCCAACCAATCATCTGGCCAAAAGGCTTTAAGTGATTTTTGCAGCCAGCGCGGGTGGGCGGTTAACACCACAGGGTCTTTTTCCAGAACTGGCAGCAAAGTCTCGGCTTCGCGCTGAGCACGGCGCAGTACCGCATTGAGCAAACCTTTCGCCCATGGCTTTTTTAATGCGGTGGCGCACCCCACGGTTTCGGCAATCGCCGCATGCGCAGGAATGCGTGTATACAAAAGTTGGTATAAACCCACCAGCAGTAAGGCTTCGACATCTTGATCGGCTTTACGAAAGGGTTTGCTGAGTAATTCTAAAGCTAAAATCGATAAGCGTGGCTGCCAGCGTGCGGTGCCAAATGCCAGTTCTTGTACCAAACCTTTATCACGGTCGCTCACACGTTCAAGTTGTAGCGGTAGGCTGCTGGCTAGTGAGGCTTTACCAGCTAAAACAGTGGCCAGTGCACGCGCTGCCGCGAGGCGTGGGTTCATAAACCTAATACCTGGCCGGGTTTAAACAGCTCTTTTTTGCTGTTGAGCAGATCGCTAAATGCCAGGGCTTTGCCATTGGGTAATTGCAATTGGGTTAAACGCAGTGCCTGCTCACCGCAGGCCACCAGCAAACCTTCACGATCGGCGCTGAGGATTTCACCGGGTTGACCTTGGCCTTGAGCAAGTTGTGCCGCGTGAACTTTCAGCGTCTCGCCAGCTAAAGTGCTATGGCACACGGGCCAAGGATGCATGGCGCGGATCTGACAATCTAAAATCGGCGCGGGGCGCGACCAATCCAATACAGCCGCTTGCTTATTGAGCTTGTGCGCGTAAGTCGCGAGGCCGTCTAATTGCTTTTCAGCGCTCAAACTGCCAGCGGCTAAACCTTGAATGGCTTGCAATACAGCCGTAGGGCCTAAACTCGCGAGGCGATCATGCAAACTGCCGCCCGTGTCGGTGGGCTGAATCGGCGTGCTGACTTTGAGCAGCATCGGGCCGGTATCTAACCCTGCCTCCATTAACATCACAGTCACGCCGCTTTCGCTATCACCGGCTTCAATAGCACGCTGAATCGGCGCAGCACCACGCCAGCGTGGCAGGAGCGAGGCGTGGCTATTAATACAGCCGAGACGCGGCGTATCTAAAATCACTTGCGGCAAAATCAAGCCATAAGCAACCACCACCATCAGGTCGGCATTAAAGGTCGCCAATTCCTGTTGTGCTTCTGGACTGCGTAAATTGACTGGCTGCAACACAGGCAGGTTATGTTTAAGTGCGAGTTGCTTCACCGCGCTGGGCGTCAGCTTCTGGCCGCGGCCAGCTGGGCGATCGGGTTGTGTATAGACCGCCACGATATTGTGCTCGCTATCGAGCAGCGCTTGTAAATGACTGGCGGCGAACTCGGGAGTACCGGCAAACACAATACGTAAAGAGGAGGGCATACATTTACCTTGCTAATACAACAACAGGACGATCACCGCACAGCGCTCAACGCGAAGATTTTAATCTTTTTGCTGGCGGTGGATTTTTTCAAGCTTTTTCTTAATACGATCGCGCTTCAACGATGACAAGTAATCAACAAACAACTTGCCATTTAAATGATCGCACTCGTGCTGAATGCACACGGCCAGTAGACCATCAGCGATGATCTCAAAGGGCGTACCGTTGCGGTCTAGCGCGTTTATCTTAACCCGCTGCGGACGCTGCACATCCTCATAGAAACCGGGTACCGATAAACAGCCTTCCTGGTACAGCTCAGTCTCATCGGTGAGCATCTCCAGTTCAGGGTTGATAAACACCTGTGGTTGTGATTTATCTTCAGATAAATCCATCACCAATAAGCGGATGTGTTCATCAACCTGAGTGGCGGCTAAACCAATACCTGGCGCGTCGTACATGGTTTCAAACATGTCATCAATTAAAGTGCGAATTTGATCATCGACCTGCGCCACAGGTTTAGCTATGGTACGCAGTCGAGGGTCGGGATACTCAAGAATATTTAAAATTGCCATATGCGGTTTGTGATGTACTTATGGAAAAAAATTAGAAAGCACTGCTACTATGATACGCAGCATAATAAAGAAATGGCCGTAAAGCCAAAATTGGGTTCTGGAATCGTCATTGGACGTTCCATTGTCGACATATGATAAAGGGATTCACCGCATGAGGAAAACATTACTTGCTCTGCTATTGCTTGCGACCGCGGCAGTACAAGCACAGGTGCAGTTAAAAGATGGCCATCCAGACAATTACACAGTGGTGAAAGGCGATACGCTGTGGGATATTTCCGGTAAGTTTTTAAGCAAACCGTGGAAATGGCCAGAAATCTGGCATGCGAACCCACAGGTGCAGAATCCGCATTTAATTTACCCAGGTGACCGTCTCAGCTTGGTTTATATTGATGGCCAACCGCGCATCATGCTCAATCGTGGAAACAGCCGTGGCACTATTAAGTTGTCACCAAAAGTGCGCAGCACGCCTATGGCTGAAGCGATTCCAACCATTCCTTTAGAAGCCATTAATAGCTTCTTGCTGAGTAACCGTATTATTAATACCAACTCAGAGTTCACCCGTCAGCCGTATGTCGTTGCCGGTAATGCTGAGCGCGTGGTCAGCGGTAAAGGGGATCGCATTTATGTTAAAGGCCGTGTAGATGACGGTGGCGTTTACGGTATTTATCGTCAAGGTCGCACCTATACTGATCCAAAAACCCAAGAGTTTTTAGGTATCAATGCTGATGACATTGGTAGCGGTGAAATCATCGCCACCGAAGGAGATGTTGGCACCATGGTGCTCAGCCGCACGACGCAAGAAGTGCGTCTTGCTGACCGTTTATTCCCAACGGAAGAACGTGCGGTTAACTCTACTTTTGTGCCCAGTGAGCCTAAAGAGAATATCTCTGGTGTGATTCTAGATGTGCCGCGTGGTGTCTCGCAAATTGGCCAGTTTGATGTCGTCACCATCAATAAAGGTTCGCGTGACGGATTAATCGAAGGTAACGTTTTGGCGGTGTATAAAACCGGCGAAACCGTACGTGATCGTGTCAGTGGTGAGTCAGTCAAAATTCCTGATGAGCGCTCAGGATTGCTGATGGTGTTTCGCACTTATGACAAGCTCAGCTATGGCTTAGTGTTGTATGCCAGCCGTCAGCTCGCGGTGATGGATAAAGTTAAAAATCCGTAACTAGCTAGACTGTTACTCGCGTCAACAAAAGCGTCCTTCGGGGCGCTTTTTTGCTTTTTAGCGTTGGATTACTACACTGATAAGCAGCACTAGCCGGATGCTAGGTGTTTTTAATAAGGATATTAAAATGGATAACTGCTCACCTGCTGAATTGGAAGCGCGTCTGCGTTTGCACAGCTTGCCTGATATTGGTCCGCAGCGTTTCTATAAACTGCTGCGTGTGTTTGGTAATGCCAGTTCGGCGATGAGTGCGCCCGCGGCAGCTTGGCAAGCGATTGGTATGCCGCACTCAAGTATAGAAGCGCGCCGCAGCGATGTGGTGCGTGAGCAAGTTTTGCAAGCGCTACGCTGGACAGAGCACGAGCAGCATCAGGTTATTTTGCATGATATGGCGCACTACCCTGCATTGCTGCAAGAAACAGCGGGTGCACCGCCAGTGTTATTTGTGCAAGGTGATCCCGCTATTTTAGATCAGCCACAAATCGCCATCGTTGGCAGCCGTAAAGCCACGCGTCCGGGTTTAGATACTGCACGCAGCTTTGCCCACAGCTTGGCCAAAGGCGGTTTTACGGTGACCAGTGGCTTGGCTTTAGGTGTCGATGCTGCTGCACATCAGGGTGCTTTAGAGGCGCCGGGGTTAACGATTGCAGTGGTGGGAACAGGTTTGCACAACGTGTATCCGGCGCGGCATCGAGGTTTGTTGCGGGATATTGTCGACAACGGTGGCGCTGTGGTCTCTGAGTTGGCGCTCAATAGTGCGCCGCATGCCAGTCATTTTCCACGGCGTAATCGCATTATCAGTGGCTTATCACTAGGTGTGCTGGTGGTTGAAGCCAGTCCATCGAGTGGCTCGCTGATTACCGCACGCTTAGCGGCAGAGCAGGGGCGTGAAGTCTATGCTATTCCCGGTTCGATTCACGCACCCAGTGCACGCGGTTGTCATCAATTGATTCGTGATGGCGCAACCCTCATTGAAACTGTAGGTGATATTTTAGAGTCCTTACAAGGCTGGCAACACCGCGCACCTGATCCTAAGCCCGAGCCTGTACAGCAGGCGCTGGCGTTGCAACATCCGCTGCTTGAGCTATTAAAAATTCGTCCGCTGGAAATTGATGAGTTGGTTGAGTTGAGTGAGTTGCCCTTACAAGAGGTTTTACTGCTGCTGACTGATTTTGAAATTGAGGGTGCCGTCTGCAATGAAGGTGGATTGTGGCTGTATCGTAAGGTCTGACAGGTTTAAGATAGGTACCTTGTTGATTGAACTCCGTGCTGACGAGTAAACCGAATGATCTGTACTTGGCAAATAAAACACATTGCACAAAAAATTCGCCGTGGCGCGGTGATCGCTTATCCGACTGAAGCAGTATGGGGTTTAGGTTGTGATCCTTTTAACGCGACGGCGGTGGCGCGCTTATTGGCCTTAAAAGATCGCCCGCAACATAAAGGTTTGATTTTAGTGGCCGCAACCATTGAGCAGTTTGCTTGGTTGTTAGAAGGCCTAAATACACAGCAGATGGAACAATTGGCGGCGAGTTGGCCGGGTCCTCATACTTGGTTGGTGCCTCATAATAATCGCGTGCCTGAGTGGATTAGCGGCGCACATGACAGTGTGGCGATTCGCGTCAGCGCGCATCCGTTGGTGGCGCAACTCTGTGCTTTGACAGGTCCTTTGGTATCCACCTCAGCCAACCCAAGCGGTGTGTTACCAGCAAAAAGCCGCTTACGCATTGAGCAGTATTTCCATGGCCAGCTGGATGCAGTATTAAATGGTGAGCTGGGTCAAAGCAGCAGCCCGAGCACCATTCGTGATTTACGTACGGGGCAGGTGCTGCGCTAAACCTGAGTTTTACAGTTGTGCGCGCAGTTGCTGCAGCACCGGTGTTGGATTGGGGCGTACGCCTGTCCAGAGGTAAAATGCTTCAGCGGCTTGTTCAACCAGCATGCCCAGTCCATCTAAGGTGCGTGCTGCGCCTTGTTGCTGTGCCCACTGATTAAATACCGTGGTGTTTTTACCGTACATCATGTCGTAGCACACCGTATCACCGGCTTTAATCAGGCTGTCTGCCAGTGGTGGTAAATCACCACTGAGACTGGCAGATGTGCCGTTGATAATGATATCCACCGGTGTATCAATCCAGTCATAACCGGCAGCAGTCATATGGCCTAAATCAGCAAACTCAGATGCCAGTTGCTCGGCTTTTTCTACGGTGCGATTGACGATGCACACTTCCGCAGGACCTTGCGCCAGTAATGGTTCAAGCACACCGCGCACGGCGCCACCGGCACCTAAAATTAGAATCTTTTGACCGGCTAACACCACATGGTTATTGAGTAAATCATTGACCAAGCCCGCGCCGTCAGTGTTATCACCGAGTAAGCGACCATCAGCCAGTTTCTTTAAGGTGTTAACCGCTTTAGCGCGCTGGGCACGCTCGCTGAGTTGCTCAGCCAGCACAAACGCTTGCTCTTTAAAGGGTACGGTGACATTGGCGCCGCTGCCCTGAGTAAAGAACTCTGCCACCGCCGCAGTGAAGCCATCTAAGGGTGCCAATAAGGGTTCATAACTGATCTGCAGCCCTGTTTGCTCGGCAAATAAGCGATGAATCAGTGGGGATTTGCTGTGGGCAATCGGGTTGCCAAACACGCCATAATAGTTCATTTTGCTTGCGCCTCACCCAGCCAATCACGGTCTTGTAAAAAGTACTCGGTAAGACGCGCTTCGCGGCTATTAGGCTCAGGTTTCCAGTCGTAACCCCATTGCACATGTGGTGGTAAGGACATCAAAATAGATTCAGTACGTCCACCCGATTGCAGGCCAAATAAAGTGCCGCGGTCAAACACCAAGTTGAACTCAACATAGCGACCACGACGGTGAGCTTGGAACTCACGCTCTTGCTCGGTAAAGGGCGTATCGCGGCGGCGCTCGACAATCGGCATATAGGCTGCAGTAAAGGCCTCACCAATCGCCTGCATAAAGGCAAAACAGGTGTCAAAATCCCACTGATTCATATCATCGTAGAACAGCCCGCCAATACCACGCGGCTCATCACGGTGTTTTAGGTAGAAATAGCGATCGCACCAGGCTTTATAGTCAGTGTAAATATTATCGCCGAAAGGTGCGCAAGCATCGTGCGCGACTTGGTGCCAATGCACGCAGTCTTCTTCAACAGCGTAGTAAGGGGTTAAGTCAAAGCCGCCGCCGAACCACCAGATGGGATCTTCACCGGGTTTTTCTGCCACAAATAGTCGCACGTTCGCGTGTGATGTCGGAATATGTGGGTTTTTTGGATGAATAACCAAGGATAAACCCATCGCCTGAAATGAACGTCCGGCCAACTCGGGACGATGGGCACTGGCTGAGGGAGGTAAAGAATCACCATACACATGGGAGAAATTCACCCCGCCTTTTTCAATCAGTGCACCGTTTTCTAATACGCGGGTACGACCACCACCACCGCCTGGACGCTCCCAACTGTCTTCAAAAAAACTGCCGCCATCGGCCTGCTCAAAAGTGGCACAAATACGGTCTTGTAAATCCAATAAGTAATTTTTTACATCATCAATTGTGGCAGTCAAAATAAGCTCCAAAAAGGCTGTCGCGCATTGCGCAAAATACTTTATTCTAAGAAAAATTATTTAATTAAACTAAGCATACCATCATCAGAAAGATCGGCTAAACGAATCAGCAAAACCAAGCTGTGGTTGTTATTGCTGGGCACTTCCCTTAGTATTCGCCCGCCGCATAAGCGGTTTCAGAGAAAATAAAGGCTATATGGAAAGTTCTTGTATAAGTCCCTGTTGGACTTCATCACATATTATTAGCGCGCTTGCTCGCAGCTTTCTGTTGACTGAAACCAGCTTCGTCTGATCTGTAGTCTCCGTAAGTTGCCCGATGCTGGCCGCTTGGAGAGACACCATGAGTAACATCGATAACAATCTCGTCCTCGTTCTGATTGATGCGATTGAACACAACAAGTTTGCTGAGGCTTTAACTGCAGTTAAAGGTTTACCCTCCGTTGATTTGGCTGATATTTTAGAACAACTTGATCCCACTTTAGGTTGGCGCTTGCTTGAGTGCTTACCTGATCGTGCTGATGTTTTTAGCTATTTTGAGCCGGAACAGCAAGTACGTATGGCGCGTGAGTTTCCGCGGGCGACTTTGGCGCAACTGGTCAGTGAAATGCCGGCCGATGAGCGCACTGACTTATTTAAGCGTTTTGATCAAAACCAACGTGACATTCTCTTGCCCGCTTTAGCACATGCTGAACGCGAAGACATTCGTCGCTTGTCTGCCTACGTTGAGGGCACGGCTGGCGCCTTAATGACCTCGGATTACGCCACTTTACAAAAAGAGATGACCGTCGCGCAGGCGATGGCTTATTTGCGTGATGAGGCACCCGATGCGGAAACCATTTACCAAGCTTATGTGATTGACGATAAACGCCGCTTGTTGGGTACCGTGTCCTTACGTGATTTGATTCTGGCGGATCTGCATAAGACGATTGAAGATTTGATGATCAGCGATGTGGTCAGTGCTGATGTGATCGATGATCAGGAAGATATTGCTAAGAAAATTGCGCGTTATGATTTATTGGCCCTGCCGATTCTTGATCAGTATCGGGTGTTGGTCGGGATTGTCACTTATGACGATGCCATGGATGTGGCGAGCGAAGAAGTTACTGAAGATATTCATAAGTCCGCGGGTGTCAGTACCATTATTGGCAGTTTAAAAGATGCCAGTATTGGCCTGCTCTATCGCAAGCGGATCTTTTGGTTGGTGCTGTTGGTGTTTGGTAACTTGTTCTCGGGTGCGGGGATTGCGCACTATGAAGACATTATTGCCGCTAATATCGTATTGGTCTTTTTCCTACCGTTACTGGTCGACAGTGGCGGTAACGCGGGTTCGCAGTCTGCTACCTTGATGGTGCGTGCTTTAGCGACCGGTGAGGTGGTGATGCGTGACTGGCTGCAGTTGATTGGTCGTGAAGCCTTAGTTGCTTTAGCTTTGGGTTGTACGATGGCGGCTGCTGTATCAATTTTAGGCTATATCCGTGGCGATGAAACTGTCGCTTTGGTGCTGGCCTTGAGTATGGTTTCGATCGTGATGATCGGCTGTATGATCGGTATGAGTTTGCCCTTTGTGCTGAGCAAATTTAATTTTGACCCAGCCAGCGCCAGTGCACCCTTGATTACTTCAGTGTGTGATGCGACCGGTGTGGTGATTTATTTGTTTATTGCTTCAAAACTGCTTGAGGATGTCGCTTTAGCAGCTGTTTAGTGACTGCAGTAAACACAAAAAAGCCCCAAGCTCAGATCGAGCGTTGGGGCTTTTTTATGCCAGCAAGACTTAGAGTAAGTCGTCTAACATCGCTTTGTTACGCACAGCACCTTTATCGGCACTGGTAGCTAATAAGGCGTAAGCCTTGAGCGCAGTGGTGACTTTGCGTGGACGCACTTCCACCGGCTTCCAGCCTTTAGCATCTTGTGCCACACGGCGTTCAGCCAATTCTGCATCGCTGACTTGCAGGTTAATGGTACGGTTGGGGATATCAATTAAGATGCTATCGCCTTCCTGTACTAGACCAATGGCGCCGCCTGCTGCGGCTTCTGGAGAGGCGTGACCAATGGATAGGCCTGAAGTACCACCGGAGAAGCGACCGTCAGTGAG